>JBAUTA010000179.1:0-3480 GCA_049581985.1 Kovacikia sp. | reverse complement strand
GTATTCGCCCAATGGAGGTACGATCAACTTCACGCTAAATTGTGAGCCGGATGTTCTAATCTTTAAAGTTGGAGATGAGGGTATTGGTATTTCATCAGAAACACAAAAGTTTTTGTATGAACCGTTTCGGCGAGGACGAAACGTTGGCGGAATTTTGGGCACGGGGCTGGGGTTGGCAGTGGTTAAGAAGTGCCTTGATTTACATCATGGAGAAATTTCAGTTGAGAGTGAGGTCGATATAGGAACAACGTTTACCATCACAATTCCTCAAAAAAATCAGCAAATTCCTAGTTAGTCTATGAATAGACATTACCGCAAATCAACTGCTCAGTTCAAGAATGGACGATAAGTAGCTGGGCGCAATTAAATAAAAGATGAGTTTGGGGGTGGAGGGGGTGGAACCCCCTGCCTGGGGGCGCAGCCCCCACTCCCCCTTCTTACAATTAATTAGAGCTACCTACTTAAAGCTACAGGAATTGACCATTTTACGTAAAGAATTGATCTCTTCTCTTTTATTCCTTCCAAAGGAATCTAATATGCTAATTAACTAAAAACTGGTATTTGCGGATGCATTTTGATTGCGCCTGACCTCGATCGGATGCTGAGGATATCCGAATATATCTGTCTATTCCTTGCTCCAAAGCTTAGTACCCGTGTAATGGAGCAGCATTAACCAGAGAGCAAAGTAAACCAAAGCCAGTGTCAGTTGAATCAAATACAGGATGGGTGTATGGCTATACCCTGCTCCTATATAATTATTGATGATTTCAACTAGCAGTTGTTGTGTCACAAATTGCCCTGAAAATATATTTAAATTGCTACCTACAGACTAGATATAGGCTACGCTTAAACGTTATATGCATGATTCGATTAATTTTTGTTGACCGTATTTTTTGTTAACTATTTTATTAACCAAATGTAAGCAAGATTAGCATTGCGATCGGGAAACCAATGCAAAATCAGAAAACTAATACAGCTAATCAATATAGCCAATCAATGCAGCCAATCAATGCAAAAAAGTTACTTCACTCCCATCCTGGATAGGATGGGAATAGGATGGGACTTGCGGGATAGAATGAGCTGTTTACTCCCTACTCCAAAACTTGTTAAAGGAATAGGCCAGAAACATCATCCAAAGAACGAAATAAACTACCATGACCTGATCTAAAAGCGTATGCATAAATTTCTCCTTGAGCTGCGATCTTGAGCTGCGATTAGTAAACAAAGATTTATTATTTGCATTGCTTACCTTGATTGCTTATCCCCATCGCAAGCAAGCATTTTTCAGCAGTGCTATAAAGAACAGGATGACGAAAGATTAAAGTGTGAAATACTCTTCACCACTAAGTCTTTTCACTACCAAGTCCCTATGTGCTAATGCTACCTGAGTTAAGTGTAGAAATTGAGTAAGAACCGGGTAGAAATCGGGTAGGGATTTTAGAAGATGCTGTAAAAGTCCGAACAGGGGAGGGCACTGCTCGGTTGATGCCAAAATTTTCTCCACCTCCAGGATGATCTTTGATTTAATTGCGTCCACCTGCTTATAACTATGCTACAAATCATTTTAGATAAGTCATGCCAATTTAAAGGACATTCACGAAAAAGCAAACACGTATCGATAGGATGGGATGCGGGGACTTTCACTGTAAGCTCACCTCCGTTTGCTGATCGTTTTAGCCGAATGGTGAAACCCTGATGCGTTCTCCTGATTCTTGAATTGGCATCAGTTATCAAACAGAACATCTTTCTGCTTTGAGCAACTGGCTGTAGTGTTTGGAGGTAGGGAATTGCATACAAATTGGAAAGGGTATCGTTGGCTTGCCTGGATTGGACAGGCAATTTTAGGGATTGCATCTATCATGGTCCTGGCTCAGGGAAGATGGATGAACGCACTAGGACTGATTTGTTTTTTGATAGCCTCCCTGGTGTTTGTACTGCGGGATGAACGGCTCCCGACCTTATTTGATTTTCTATTTGTTGTGGCAGCTTTGCTCAATGCTGGCGGCTGGGTTTGGGGCTGGTTTCATGTGCCAGGACCCTATGACGAAATCACCCATGCTTTTACAATATTTGCGATTACGCTAGCGTTAAGTTTCTTTGCATACCATCCCATGTGGTCAGTTTTTCGACAGCATACGCGATTATATTTGCTAACGATCGCCAGCTTTGGCATTGCGATCGGTGCCCTATGGGAGGTAGCCGAATGGTTGACGGGAGTCATTGGAAATATTGATGACACAGTGACTGATCTAATGATGGATGCCTTGGGGGCTGGAATTGCATCCTTATCCAGTCTCTGGGTATTGCGGAGTTCCATTGACAAAACGAATTCTTCTGATAGAAGCGAAGCGCATTCTTGGGGTACAAATCTCAACAAAACTAATTAAACTAGTTCAAATTAGGGCCATACTATAGCAATCCTATTTGGATCTTGAGCAGGGCTTCCACTGGAAGCCCTGCTTAAAAAGCTTCTTAAGTTCACAACTGATTTAGGGCTGCTATAGAAACTGAATGGTGAAGGTTGCTGCCGGAAGCAGAGCGCTTTTCCAAACTTACTTGAGATACAATAGAGGGTGTTGAAGCCCAGGCCTCAAAAGTAGTCGAAAATGCTTTTCCTCTCTTTACTCCTATTCTGGCTGGCTTACACTTTGGTGGGCTGGTTTCTGGCTGCTCACCATCTTATTTGGTATTTTGGGCTATTTGTAGCGGTTCCAGCGGTCGCGATCGCATGGGGAGGTAATCGACTCCTGTTAGGCTTATTCGAAGGAATGTCTAAAGGCTTACTAATCACGATCATGCTCAATGTTCTGATTGCCCTTATGCTGACCTTGCCCACGTTTTCAACGTTGATTGCGGTTCCCACACTCACTGCTTTTTTGGCATGGTTAGAAATGCAATCGTTGGACCTCAAAACAGCTCAGGTCTTGGGGCTTCTGGCCGCTTTAGCAGGGCTTGGCTTAGGGACTGGTGAATTTGTGGATCTGGTTGCTTTGCCTAGTGAACGGTTTTAAACAGGTAAACTCAATTGCCTCTCTTTCAGGTTTTTCTGGTGTCGAGGCTCTTTTGTTATTGGTAGTGTGATCCTCATAAAGTAGGTCGGACTCATTCAGGGTAAGCAGGGGTTTGGGGGCTGTGCCCCCTGGTAACGGGGTTCACCGTTCGGCTAAGCGCCCGCGGTGAAAGCCTCTCCACCCTCTCCTCACCTCTTCAGCTTAATGATGCCCAGCCACTTAAACACGGGAATCGCAGGGTCATCTGCAATCGACTCTTTGTTCTGGGGTAAGGGATTAAAAACTCATGACTGAATTTGAATTGGTAGCGACAATTTTTTCGTTGGTAGGAGGCTATTTATTGTTGGTTTATTGTTTGTTGCTGTTCGTTCAACAGACACGCTCAGGTGAGCCAATAGACTGACTCAATCGTTCTAAGCAGGCTTCTAGTGTTGCAAAATTTATGATTTGCAACATGAGGGGGTGGGGG
>JBAUTA010000178.1:0-4700 GCA_049581985.1 Kovacikia sp. | reverse complement strand
GGCGTGGCTACGGGTGCAGCTACAGGCGTGGCTACGGGTGCAGCTACGGGAGGGGATGTTGTGATAGGTAAAGGTGCTGGGGAAGATGGCGCTGGGGAAGATGGCGCTGGGGTAATTGCAGGTGAATTGATCACCGCTGGCGCAGGGACGGATATTTGGATCGTTGGATTGGGCACCGCATTAGAACCCGGTGCAGAGGGCGGAGTGACCACAGATGGCACAGAGACGGGAGTCGTCGGCGCAGGCGGCACCTGATTGGGGTTAAGCTGCGGATTCAAACTGCTCGGAACTGGAGTCGGTTCGGGACGGGTCGGTGGAGCAGGAGCAGGCACTGGGGCGGGTTGAGGAGACGGTGGCGTAACGGGAGGAGTCGGCGGTGGCACCGCGTTTCCCGGAGGAGGACTGGCTGGAGGGGTAGGGGTCGGAATTCCTACATCGATAGGCGGAGGAGAGGGCTTGGGATTGGAGCCAGGTTGGGGACGACCCAAATCGGGAACGGGTCCAGGTCTGGTTGGAGCTCCTGATACGGCGGGTCCATTGGGTGGATCGATGGGTCTAGGGATGGTTGGAGAAGCCAGGATAGGAGAAGACGTTGTTCCCCCCGTTCCCTTTTCAATACTCCGGATTACCTCACTTCCTGTGGTTATCTGCCGATAGCCTTCACTCAGATTACGATCGATACCCGGTAGGGCGATCGGTGGGAGGGGTGGCTCGCCTATCCCCACCCCATCCCCTGGATTGTTGTAGGGATCTCTAGAACTGGAATTCAGCCCAATCCAGGCGGGGGTTTGAACAACGTCCGATCCTTGTAGAGGAGCCTGAGACTTCACGGCTTCAGCAGTTTCTGCTTGAACCAGGGCAAGATCGGGATCCGAATGGTCCTCTGGCGTTTGGCGGCTTAAATCCAACCCCTGCACCATCGGGCTGGTTTCGTAAAACCGCCGCAGATCAAAATTAAAGATTTGAGTGATCTGATCTTGCACAATGACCGCCATCTGACCTGCTTGCAAGGGCACCGCCTGATTATTGCCCCTGTTGTAGACCTCAATCTGACTATTAGTGAGGGCTCCGATTAAGGTTACGTCCGTGTCGGGACTATAGCGCACAATTAAAGCTGACCCCCGGATTCCGGCAGCCCCATTGGGAGTTTGAACACGGCTCCTTCCCCGTCCTGGAGGAATTAACAGTAAGGCGGTTCCATTTTCCAGGTAAAACGTGCGGGTATTGGGCAGAAATCGGAATAGTGCCCGTTCCCCTACCCGTGCCAGAGAGCGATCGTTGAAGCGCAACTCAGCCCAGGATTTCTGAGCGGTGGTTAGTGCATCACCAGGCTGCATCTTATTGCCTTTTTGGGCTTCCTGGGGTGCTTTACCCCGCAACATCAGTCGAACCTGATTCCGGAGATTCTGAACGGTGGCTTCAGTGAGCCTGATTTCCGCCTGGGCAACGGGTTGGAAAAATAATGCTCCAGCGGCGCAAAGACCCAGTGTGACGATTGACAGAAATCTCTTAGACATGACGGCTCCAGATATTTCAGAACCACTTGTGTATTCGGGACCACTTGTGGGCGATCGGACTGCATTCACGGTAGACTTGGCACCTTTGCTGCCTCCAGGCTAAATTAGTCCAGAGCCTGAGAGGTTTCAGTAATCTTTCTTAAGTACTTAGTTGCAGTTTTTGGTAAGGCAATGTTCGATCAGGATTTCGAATAACCAGTTTACTGATAACAAAGCTAGACTGTCATCTAAAAGCCTAGCAATCGCTATTTAGGGGGATACCATTTGTTTCATTTCGTAATCTAAAGAAAATTATAGACTAGTCGGAAATTTCTGGAAAAATGGATCACTCGTGGGTAGCTTCAAGAAATCTTTATAGTGACCTACTGGGTTAGTTCAGTAAATATACGGTTCCTGATTTGCAGATTCGTCATCAAAGTCTCTTACCCTATCTCCGTGTATCCTCGCGTCTTAGCTGGCATCCTATCCTCGCGTGGAGCGGTTTGTTGATCAGTAGTCCCGTCTGGTCTGCTCCCAAGCCTATTGATACGCCCAACGTTGACAAAGACAATATTCGGGCTGAGTGGCTGAGTTATCAGCCAGGGATTGCCCATCCGCTCAATCCTCCGCTCTGCCAGCTAACCTGGCAGGCAGACACCCCGCTTGAACCCGCACAGCCTTTGGGTTCAGTAAGTTTGGCAGCGCGTCCACCTGGTTGCCGCTGGTCTTACCAGCCCTTATCTAACAGCGATTATTTGGGGACGATCGGAATAGCACCCGAAAAATCAATCAAAGTCCTTAACCTGCCCGATCAAAAGCTAAAAGATAGTTCGTTATCTGAGTCTCAAACGCATAGGGCTCAAGCTGCTTCAAACCAAGCTGTTGCAATTCAGCAGAGAGCTTCGAAAGCCCGAATTTCTGGGGCAAAAGAACTCCTTCAGCCAGGCAATTCTCCAATTCAAGCGGCAGGTTTTAAAGCCGATCTGGTGCGTCCGGCTCGGTCCTATAAAGCAGCAACGCTCAGTTCTGCATCGCCGTTTCAACCCGCCCCAGTGTTGGGTACGCTTCCCCATCAATTACCGCTAAAAAACCCTTTTTCCTCCTCCGCCTGGTTGCTCAGCCAAGCAGCCCCCCCCCAAACGGATAGGGATCCGGAGTTGGGTGTGCTTCGTCTTCAAGAAAAATTACCTCCTCCCCCCCCTCCGCCAACTTCAGGCGACGCTTCCAAGCAGAGTCAGACCGCCCAAAGTTTGCCAGGGTGCGATCCAGAACTTGGCTGCATTCCCCTCCAACCCTGGCGACCGCCACCACCGCCCCGTGCGCCATTGATCTATCTGCTGGCGCGGGTTGATTATTTCAGAAGCAGCAACGTCTTCTCGGCAGTCGATCCGGTTGATGATGGTCTCTTTCGACCCGGAGTGACGCTTTCTGTTGTGCCGCCGTTGGGACCTAAAACCTATCTGATTGCCTCTGTCAATGGCAACTTTATTCGCTATTCCACCCAAAACCAGATTGATTACAATGAGCTGCTGGCGGATGTGGCAATTTTTCAGCAGCTCTCTCCGACAATGTTTGCCAAGTTTGGCTGGAACTATCAACAGCTTTACATTTACAGAGACAAAATTATCGGTCTGCCAGCGGGTACTCGGTTCCTGAGTGACCATGCCATCAAGCTAGAGTTGAGCCGCCGTGACCCGTTAATTGGAAAACTTTCCCTCAATACCTTCTATCAGCTACGAATTGGTTTTGCTGAGCCCGCCAATCGATCGCGGATTCTTAACTCCCTGGTTGCGTCGCTCAATTACGACATCCAGCCAGTCCTTCAGGTTGGCCTGGACTATCAGATTACCCTGGCCCATTTTACCCAGCAGGCGCGAGAAGACACTTACCACCAAATTGGACTCCGCTTGAGCTACACCCTGTTTCCCAATACCCAACTCAACCTGTTTGCGGGTTATGGCTTTGGGCGATCTTCTGACCCTACCGTGAGCTTTGATGGGCTGGTCTTTGGAGCCAGTCTAGGGACAAGCCTGCCCCTATTTTGAGATTGCCATAGGATTTGAATTTACCTAAGAGAAACTAGAAATCCCCGGACTTGAACCTGTCTGGTGCGTATAGGAGCTTATACCCTATTGGATTTTGGATTTTGGATTGGGAATACTTGCCCATGGGAACTTTAGCACAGCAAGTTTTTATTCAGAATTTCGATTAGGCAACCGCCGCCCCAGGGGGTAGGACGGGGAACAAGGGATTTGATGGGAGACACGAAAGGCTGATCTCACCAGGGATCATTCCATCCAAAATCGCCAACCCTAAATAGGTATGCGCTTGAATCGAAATTAAATTTTGCTCCGGAGGAGATTTTATGCGGATTCCCGTTAAGCTGCCCCGCCTTCAGGGTGGATTCAAAATTTTTGCCCCATTTCTTTGTGCCTTGTTGCTGGTGCTTTGGGTGCAGCGATCGCCCGTTGTGGCCCAAAGCACTCCCATTAATCAGGCGACGATTACGGAAGTGTTAGATAGCTCCCAGGTTTTTATTCAAAATAAACAGGCAAAGGTAAAAGATTCCGCGAATAAGGGCCAACGGGTGCGAACTGCAGAAGCCCGGGCACAGCTCAAGTTCAACACTGGAGCTGTTGGACGATTGGCCCATAACTCAGTCCTGACCGTCGGGCAGTGTGCCCGTCTGCGGCAGGGAACCTTATTGGTGAATGGAGCCATGAATGGCTGCACGTCCTCTGTAATTGCAGGAGTGCGGGGCACCACTTACCTTCTGGAAGTGAATGAAACAGGCGAGGCAAACATTAAGGTTTTGGAGGGCACCGTGACGGTTACCCGCTCCTCCACTCCTGAAAACGGGGAAGAATCGGTGGAGGAACCTGGGAGCGGAGTTAAGCAGAACGACGCTGCGGATGAGCTTATTTTGGCAGCGGGTGAAAAAATTAGCGTCAGCTCCAGCGGAAAACCGGGATTAGTTGAGAAGCTAAGTCAGGCAGATTTCATCAATATCCTAAAAGGGTCTCTATTTGATGGGTTTACCACTTCCCTACCGGGCATCTCAAAAATTCAGCAAAGTTTTCAAAATTTGTTTCCGGGTGTGCCCTTCCCGATTGAATTCCCTGGAATTCCCAGTGTTCCAACGCCACCTGTTCGGGTTCCGTTACCGTTTTAGTAATCTCCATCTAAACAGCAACCGCGATAGCT
>JBAUTA010000177.1:0-1562 GCA_049581985.1 Kovacikia sp. | reverse complement strand
TAGCAGCCTGTCGGGGAGACTCTCCTCGTTCCCAGGATCCTCCTGGGAATGCCTGACTAGAGGCAGAGCCTGGTAACGAGAACTTCGATTACTCCGACAGGCTGCTAGGAGTCTACCAAGCAAATTTTGAAGAATGCTCACTCCTCACCCGGTCTGAAGAGAGTTCTTCCAGATTTTAGGAACCCAGGACAGTTCTTTTGGTGGACTACTGGTGTAGATTCCAGTAATTGTTGCAGCAGAAAACCTACCCAGTAGTAGAGT
The DNA here is from genome assembly GCA_049581985.1 of Kovacikia sp. GTDB lineage: Bacteria > Cyanobacteriota > Cyanobacteriia > Leptolyngbyales > Leptolyngbyaceae > Kovacikia. The sequence continues at coordinate 1,301 of JBAUTA010000177.1, read as the reverse complement.
AGATGGTTGTTCCGCTGAAACAGGAGGTATCATGTAAGACAACGGCATTCCAGCGATTACTGAAAAGCTATTAGAGGCAAAGAACGCAAAAGGTCTAACCTTTGCCGATCTAGAAAAAGTGGTTCGACGCGACGAAGTCTGGATCGCCGCTGTATTTTATCGCCAGGCCAGCACCACTGCAGACGAGGCGACTAAGCTCCTGACAGCTCTGGGACTTAGCCTCGACCTGATGCCTGAGTTAACTGCTTTTCCCGTCAAGGGGTTGGGGCCAATTGTCCCTACCGATCCGCTAATCTACCGCTTCTATGAGATCATGCAAGTTTACGGGATGCCCATGAAAGAGATTATTCATGAAAAATTTGGCGATGGCATCATGAGCGCGATCGACTTCACCCTGGATATCGAAAAAGAAGAAGATCCGAAGGGCGATCGAGTTAAAGTCATTATGAACGGCAAATTTCTGTCCTATAAGAAGTGGTAAAGCAGGCTTTCATGCATCAACATAGTATCGATTGTCATCACCATGACCTTGATCTTGCGGTTGATGCAACAACCAAACAGACCCGATTGGCGATCGCCCTCCTATTAGTGGGTAGTTTTGCTGGAGCAGAGTTTGGGGTTGGTCTGCTGAGTCACAGTCTCGCGCTAATCGCAGAAGCCGGACACATGGCCTCTGATAGCCTCGCCCTATTTCTGGCCCTTCTGGCAAGCTGGGTTGGGCAACGCCCAACCCAGAAGTTGGCTGGAAACCATCGTCTGGAAACCGGAGCCGCCCTGCTCAACGGGATTGGTCTGGGGCTGGTTTCCTTCTGGATCGGTTGGGAAGCAATTCACCATCTGCAATCTCCACCCACAGATATTGCCAGCCTGCCCATGCTGCTGACTGCTGGGGTGGGTGTGGTTGTCAATGGCATTAATATTGCTGTCTTGCATCGAGGCAGCAACCATGACTTAAACTTGAAAGCTGCCTTCCTCCATGTTTTAGCGGATACAGTCAGTTCTCTAGGGGTAATTCTGGCGGCAATCGCGATCGCCACGCTCCACTGGCTCTGGGCAGACGGAGCCATTAGCCTCTTCGTCGCAGCCCTCATCCTTCTTAGCGCAATTCCGTTGGTTATCGAAAGTTTGAAAAGCCTTAATCGATGATTGGTGCCATCGGGTTTATCCATCCGTTCCCCCTGGCCCATGATTCCTGACGCCTCACTGCTTCAGCGATCCTACTGTTGCAATCACTAAATTTTGCAACATGGGGGAGTGGGGGCGAAGCCCCCAAGCAGGGGTTCCACCCCTTCACCCCTTTC
>JBAUTA010000176.1:0-2707 GCA_049581985.1 Kovacikia sp. | reverse complement strand
GCATCCGGATCAGAGCCCCGCACACTTTTGATAAACGCACTAATCGTATCAAAGTGAGCATCTCCTTCCTTGTCGTAGAGCACGGCCCGACGCTGAATGGATTCTTCTGCCACAGCCAGCGATAGGAAAAGGATGCCGCTTTCATTGGGAGGGGTGGTTTCGACTGCCAGTTCCAGGGCATTGAGTAACGCCCGCGCGTCTCCATTTGCCACATTGACCAGATGATCGAGTGCATCCGCGGCTAATTCGACCTTGAGCTTGCCATATCCCCGATCGCCGTCCTCCAACGCCTGTTGCACCACTCTTCGTAAGTCCGCTTCGTTCAAGGATTTGAGTTGGAAGATGCGCGATCGCGACACGAGAGCCTGATTCACCTCAAAATAGGGATTTTCAGTAGTTGCCCCAATCAAGATCACGGTGCCATTTTCCACCCAGGGCAACAACGCATCCTGCTGCGCCTTGTTGAAGCGGTGTACTTCATCGACAAACAAAATGGTGCGCTGGTTGTACATGCCCCTTTTTTCCTGGGCAGTGGCGATCGCCTCTCGAATTTCCTTGACACCCGATAGGACTGCATTAATGGCAATAAAATTCGCCCTGGTTGTATTGGCAATCACCCGTGCCAGAGTTGTCTTCCCGGTTCCCGGCGGGCCATAAAAAATTAAGGAGGATAATTGGTCTGCCTGAATCGCTCGGCGCAAAAGCCGCCCCGGTCCAATAATTGCATCTTGCCCGACAAATTCATCTAATGTACGGGGGCGCATTCTTGCTGCCAGAGGGGCTTCCGCCTCTGTAATGGTCAACCGATTCTGGTCAAACAAATCCATAGCCAGGATGCAGCCTGTAACGAGTCCCCCCTCCAATCATGATAAGAGGTGGGAAATTTTTGGGCATACCAATGGAGGGGAATCCCCCTAGGTTACCCCTGGGCTACGGAAACCATCAAAGGATTCATCTCAATTCGGATCTGACCTGTCAGTTAAGGATTCTAATGGAACGCGGGGTGAAACAGCTGGGGATTTTGGCTGATCGGATAGTTTTTCCGGTAGGGCGATCGCTGGCTGAATTGTAGAAACTGCACTCGGAATTACCAATTGGTCATTTTGCTGCAAAACCAAATCTTGAGTTCGATCGCCGGTTTGAAAAATTTTTGAGAGATCGACCTTAATCACCCGCTTGCTTCCCATTTCAGTTATCCGGTGGATCTCAACCTGATGTAAATCTGCGGCGGCAAGAGTGCCGCCCGCCTGCTGAATTGCGCGAGTTACGGTGGGAAAGTCATTTCCCTTACCCAATCTGGTATCGCTTGCTGCTGCTAAAGAATAGGAGCCAGGACGAACGACTTCACCTTGAACCTCAACCTGGGTCACGATTAAAGCAGGTTCGGATTTAGACAAAATCTGATAAATGTAAGCGGCGGCGTCTGCCCTGGTTGCTATGCCATCCGTGGTATGAAACTGTAAATCGTAGTAAGTCGGGGCGGTGGATGAGTTCTGAAAAGCGTTGCGAGTCATGATGGCAAACTCGCTGGGAGTGATTTGCTGGTTGGGGCGAAAGCTGCCATCAGGAAACCCTCGAATGATCCCCTTGGCAGCCAAACTTTCGATGTAGTACTGTGCCGAATGTTTATCAATGTCCGTTAAGGGCACCGTGAAAGCCTGGGAAGCATCTGCCGATTGTTCCCGCTGTTTGGCACTAATAGATTGGGCAGAGGAAATGGCTTCTGGAGCGGCGATCGCTCCCGTGCTCCGAGTCGAGTTTGTGGGCAGTGGCTCCTGCTCAGAAGCAGCACGAGCAGTCGGTAAATCCTGTTTAACACTAGCCCTGGAGGTTTGGAAGTAGGCGGGGCGCGAAGCTGTTCTTGCGGACTTTTGAGCAGCCTGGGCTGAATTTTGGGGCTTCGGTTTGCTTGCCAGTTGTTGATTCAATAGTTTCTCCGGCGTTGCGATCGCAGGTTGGGTTGTTGGCTTGGCTTTTTGCGTTTTGGGATCGGGTTTCGCTGCGTTTTTGTCGTCGGTTGGTGAATCTGGGCGATTACTTTGACTATTAAAAATGCCTAAAAATGCACCGACAAAGGAAGCTCCTGATAACGCCCAGAGAGTCACGATCGTCACAACCTTTGAAAAATTCATAGAACTTGTCCAAAGAAGATCATAGGTACGTGGGTTCAAACATTTGCCAAAAAAACAGACCCATTGGAAAAAAGGAATCTGGAGCAGGGGAACTGGGGGTGTGCCCCCAAATAGAGTTGTCACCCTTTGGCTGAGCCGTGCTTGCCGAAGACCCTAGACCCCGTCCTCCTTCGATAGGGGATTGGGCATAATTAAACTAAAAATGCCTGGGGGTGGGGTTTCACCCCCTGTCTGGGGGCGTAACCCTCAGACACCTTCTTATAATTAATTAGGCCGACCTGCTGAATGGTTGCCCATCAATGGGTATTACTATCGAATACTGATTTTCCTTCTCTGATCAGGAAGAAAATATTTTCAGGTGTGCCACAAATTGAATCCAGAAAGACTGGCACACGGTGATTGCCTGTGGGGCTGCTATTGGGGTGGGAGTATTGCGGCGGGTAGGGGTTTCTGTCCCCTCCACCCGCAAAATCATCTTGCGTTTAATTGCCCCCAGCTACTGACTCCTTTGGAAAAAAAATCTCCTATAGCTATCGCCAGTTTGAGTTAGGTCAGAGGATTAAAGGGGGAGTGGG
>JBAUTA010000175.1:0-2194 GCA_049581985.1 Kovacikia sp. | reverse complement strand
CTTCAGAAGGGAGGCAGCAGAAAGGGCAATACTTCTCGGTTAGGGGCGGTTGAAACCGCAGCCATAGAAATGAAACCTGCCTTCGCAGGTTGAACTGTCCGTCGTCTGCGAAGGCAGACTTTACCTTTGTAGCCGCGAATTCCATGCGCGGGGGCTTAACCGAGAAATATTGGCAGAGAGGGGAAGAAACTTTGACTCTTTTATTTCTGACTCTTCCTATTTCTCACTCTTCACCCCGCACTCGTTAGGGATCTTTAATTTGCATCACAATCAGCGTCATATCGTCGGCGTTGCGATCGCGGGTGCCTGTAAAGGTCTGAACTCGATCAAACAAATACTCCAAAATATCTTGGGGCGTTTGGCAATGCTGACAGGCCCATTCAAACGCCTGGGTCAAGTTCTCTTCATCAAACCGATCACCACTCTGGTTTGCCGCGTCAGTAAAGCCATCGGTGTAATAGATTAATGTATCCCCTGGCTGGAGCTGAATCTGAGCATCCTGGTAGTGGGTATCCGCATCTAACCCAATCAACATCCCCAGGGTATCGAGCCGCCGGGTTGATTGGGTTGCTGCCTGCCATAGAAGGGGGGGATTGTGGGCTGCGTTACTGTAGGAAAGCACCCGTGTCATGGGATCGTACTCCGAGTAAAACAGGGTCACAAATCGATTAGAGTTCTCCAGGTCGGCATACATGACCCGGTTCAGGTGCTGCAAGATGCGAGCAGGAGAGTGGGCGTTAAGAACCTCAGCCCGCAACATCCCCCGTGTCATTGTCATGATCAGACCAGCGGGCACTCCTTTACCCATGACGTCACCGATCGCCACACTCCAGCGTCCTAATTCACTGCTGCTGCCATCCTTTTTGGAACGCAACTGGTCATAGCTGGCAGGGATAAAGTCGTAGTAATCTCCCCCAACCCGGTTTGCTGTTTTACAGCGGGCTGCTAGTTCAACCCCGCGAATCGTGGGGCATTGACGGGGCAACAGCCGCAGTTGGATTTCGGCACCAATTTCCAATTCCCGATCCAGCCGCTCTTTCTTCCGCAGTTCGACGGTCAGCTCATCGTTTTCGATCGCAACGGCTGTCTGATCGGCAACTAAACGAACCAACTTCTGGCGTGTTTCTGTCCAGGTATATTGGGGATCGCGGCTAAAAACGTAGAGTCTTCCTCGTTCGGTGTTTTTAACTAAAATGGCGGTGCCAAAGAGCTGAATATCCGATCCCAGGCAATGGCTGACCTGGCGATCGAGGGCAGAAATGGCCCCAGGGGCTAGCGCTATCGTCTCACCGGAGTTAGTAGAAAGGAGAGAGGAGGTTACATTGCGGGTAGCAGTCTCCATCGCTTTACGAATGTCCTGGGTCCAGCGGCTATCCTGACAGTGCAATCGTTCTAGCCGAACCTGCCCATTCGGCTTAAACAACAGCAACGCTCCCCCGTCAGAGTCCGTCACCCGACTAGCCATCAACGGAATCAGCTCTAGAAACTGATTCAAATTATTAAAACTTCTCAGCGCAAAGCCGAGGGAACTCAATAAATCCTGAATTTTATGCTGCTCCCGATGCAACCGTGCCACTAACTCCTTCAACGCAAATACGGGTGTGATATCAGGAGAAGCACCACCACCAGGACTAGCGGTGCGATCAGGAGGTTGAGATGGCTGTCGAGGGAGAGGCACAGCAGTCATTGATTCAAGCTGAATGAGTGTCATCAAGAACGGAAAGGCAACCCAGGAAGCAACATTAAATAGAACCAGCATTAGGAGGGCAGAAAAAATCAGATTTCATCAGCCAACCGATACCATCTAATTTCACAGGTCAAATAAATGTAACCCACTTCCACTATAAGTTGACACCTTTTGCAACAGATTCTCTCAAATTACATCCATGGGACAACCGCAACCCTATTAGTTAGGGCAGGTAAAAGGGTTTCGCCCGAGCGCTCGCTAGACTTCTCCTGCGCTCACGGTGGAAGAACCTCCTTTGATTCCTGTCCTGCCACGCCTGTGTTGGGATATATTTGCCTTTTCAATGAAATTGAGTATCCCTTTCCCCATAGCGGGTTGCACTTGGGTGTAGTACAGAAATGAGAGTTACAGTGGGGCGCGAAGCACCCTCACTGTAACTCTCACCCTTGAAAAGGGCTATATTGCTTACCCATTTAACAAAGCGTCAACAAATTCGTAGCTGGAGAA
>JBAUTA010000174.1:0-2593 GCA_049581985.1 Kovacikia sp. | reverse complement strand
GCCACGATCGCAGGATGAATCCCCAACTCATGGGCTAACTCAACCACCGCCGCCGGAGTTGCCTGCTCCTTGACCGAACTTGTCGCCCAAACCTCAGCCGGAATCAATACATCCTGCGCCCATCGATCCGCTTCAGCCTCTTTATCATCCGTTTCAATCCCCTCCACATCCCCAAGGCTCAGATCGTCAAAAAACGCTGAATCTATTCCCTTCTGCATGTGTAACGCAACGTGGGCTAACTCATGGCAAAGACAAAACCAGAAAGTATCCAAACGGTCATACCGCAACGTCAACCCGATTACAGGCGTTCCATCCGGTCGCATCATCAGCGCCGCACCATCCAAATGGGTACGGGGTAGATGCGGTACATAAATCAGATGAATTCCATAATTCGCCAGAAACTCCTTCGCTAACCTTGGCCCCGCTTGCAACGAACTCAACCGCACCAAATTCCGCGCAAAGTCCTGCGTAATCGATCCTTCCCGATAGGCACTCGGTAGAGCCGCTGCCCTTGCCTCAGCCAGCAACTGATAACACCAAGCCTTCAGCGCATAAGCATCCATCTTGGCATTCTGACGGGCACCGTCATTCTTGCGATAGAGCGCTTTAGGTAACGCATCTGCCCCACCCGCACGTTTCATCAAATCCCGAACAATCTCTTCAGCTTGCTCCTTCAGATTTCGCCCTGCTTCAATCCAACCCAACTTCGCCATCGCAACCAACGGAAACCGCGACCAGTCCAAATCCAGCGGAATCTCTGGCAGCGATGCCCCCGGTTGCCGCAGCAATACCTCCGCCGGAATCCCCCAATGCTCATGCAGCGCTCGGATCATCTGTAGCGTCAAAGTCCGCTTCCCCGACAACACCTCAGACACCTTCGCCCGACTGCCCAACAACGGAATCAAATCCCGCGCCGACAAACCCGCCTGCTCCATCCGAAACCGAATCGCCTCAATAGGGTCTGGCCACCCAATCGGGAAATGCTTCTCCTCATAAAGTTCCACCAGCGTCGCCAACACCTCCAGCTCATCTGCTTCAGGCGTGTCCGCTTCTGCCTCCATGAGCGAATCAATTCGCAGCAATGCCGCTTCATAATCTTCTTCAGTTCGGATCGGTTTAATTGCAGTGCTGTTCATATTGTTTCTGCGTCAATTTGGTCGTACTGCTTGTGCGTGCCAATAAATTTTATAAAAACGGTTTGCGTCGGATAGTTAATCCCCACCACCAAGCGATACTTATTCCTAGCAATATTGAACACAACGCGCCCCCCTTTGAGAATACTGGCGGTTCCATACTGGGCCTTAATCTCCATCGGGTCTGACCACTGAGCCTGCTTTGCCTCTCGATACCAGGCTTCTAGCTGCCCCTGCGAGTCCGCATACTCAGGACATTCCCAAAACTCACGCAGCGTACTCCGCGCAATCACTCTCATGCTGCTGTTCTATCTCATACACACCAAACACCCTAGCACAACGCTCCCTAAAACTGATATAACAATAAATTCCCTATATGGGAACAGAGCACTAAAAATTCATCTAGACTTTGTTCATAAGAGGGTTGAATGATCGCCCTCTATCCCTGCCCAGCTAAAATTGGGACAGATTCTAGACGAACAGCGGACTTGTGATGGCGCGCCCCCAATCCTGGCTATCTCTCAGCGCAGATTCAGATAGCTCACAGGATCTGTTTAACCCAGCATCATGAACGGCTCAGAGCATACCGCTAAACTACAGAAAAGTTCAGTAGAGGTGGATTATGCCAGCCAAAGTTGCGGTAAACACCGAACAAATTGCCATCAGCGATGGATCCTCCTTCCTCGTTACGGCTCGCGATGGCTCCATTGACGATCGGCTTCCTCAGGGATTCTTTGTCCGCGATACCCGATTAATTTCCTACTACGAGATTTCCCTCAATCGGACTCCCTTAAAACTTCTGGCCTCCAGCCTTCTGACCCATCGGGTGGCGCTGTATCAGTTCACCAATCCAGAACTGCGCACCGTGGGCGGAAACTTCCCCGAAGGCCGCTTGATTGTGACCTTGCGACGCGATGTGGTGGGCGGTCTTCATGAAGATATCCACATTACCAATCACCACATGCAGCGGGTTGAGCTGCAGCTCATGCTGTCGCTGCGTTCCGACTTTGCCGATATTTTCCAGGTCAAAGGGAAGCAGCTTCTGGCGCGGGGTCAAATGCAAACCGTTTGGGACGAGGGCAAACTGATGACTGACTACCAGAATGGCCCCTTCCGTAGAGGGTTGATCACGGCGATGGAGCATTCCGATTCGCCACCCTATTACGCCAATGGTCGCTTGATCTTCGACGTTGCCCTCGAACCGGGCCAGACGTGGGGTGGATGCATCAACCATATTGCCCTCGCCGATGGCGATGTACTGGAACCCCGTCACACCAGTGCCGATATCGATGTGACCGAGGCAGGGAAGGTGCTGGCTAACTTTCTGGATATTTCGACGCAGCTCCAATCTTCTAATGGAGAAGCTGCCAGTACCTATCGGCAGGCGCTGATCGACATGGGTGCGCTGCGGATTGCCTTTGAGGACAACGGTAAATCCTACTGGATGCCTGCGGCAGGAC
>JBAUTA010000173.1:0-2275 GCA_049581985.1 Kovacikia sp. | reverse complement strand
GGAAAAAGAGCATGGAAACTATCAAAATAGACCGTTCTTTCTCCTCGAAGGCTCAATTTGACCTTGCCGTTCGATATTTCACATCAATTTTTACACAAAACTCGCAACCAGTTGTTTCAAATAATTTCTGAGCAGATTATCGTGTAAAATTAGGATGATATAGCCGTGGTCAAGAACATTAGGACACCTGAAGCAATTACCTATAAGCTTTGAGAGCCCCAAAACGTCCTAGCCAAGGTGACGACGGCCATAGCAGAGCGGAGCAAGATCGATATGTTAGTGCGTTATGCTTTAAGTGATTATATCGGAGAAGCAATTGCTTCTTCGGAAATTGAACAATTAGAAGATGGCAGCTATGTTGGTAGAATACCAAACTGTCAAGGGGTGATCGCTTTTGGGGATACCTTATCAGAATGTCAAGCCGAGTTACGCTCGACATTTGAAGATTGGATTTTAGTAGGATTAAAATTAGGTCATATTTTACCTGTAATTGCAGGGATAGATCTTAATCAGGAGTATGTTTGTGAGTCGGTTGATACCGTGTAAAAGGAGAGATTTTATCAAGAAACTACGTAAATTAGGTTTTGAGAAGCCCAAATCAGGTACAAGACATCAATTTATGGTTTATCAACAGTATCGTCTTACTATTCCCTCTAATTCTGAGTATTCTGTACCTCAATTGAGAATGATGATTCGGGAGGTTGAAACTATTATTTCTCGTCAGATAAATATTGATGAATGGAATGAACTTTAAGTTAAATTTCAACACAGAACATAAGCGATCGCCGATCTTGTAGGATGCGTTAGTGCGCTCGCTTGCCCGTAGGTTGGGTTGAAGCATGAAACCAAACAAACCCACAACAACCAATACCTCAACCCAGAGAGGTACTGAACCCATGAGAACCCTTGCTACTCAGCAACGTGCGAAAGACTCAGGCAAGCAGGAGGAGCCACACCGATGGAGTTCTTACAACAGGTTGATGCCAATCAGGCTCCGTTGTCGCCTGAACGGCATCAACCTGTACAATAATCAAAACCAGGCTGGAAACTCACTTTTTAAGTGGCTCATTGTTCAGGGGCAGGTCAGGGCGACGCGGATGTTGTTGGGGGGCGTTCTCATATTCCTAGAAGAATTGGAGAACAGACGTGAATGCGACTCCCTAGCTGAATACCGTTCTCTGAATTGAGCCATCCTCATAGAGCGCTCATTAGGACTGCGATCATAGGAAAATATACTAAAATTGCCTCAGGAACACTGCAACAAAGGAGGCGAAATATCAGCGACAAAGCTCCTGAAGACTGGACAGACGAAGAGATCTATCAAGCGATCGCCAAAATCACTCACCAGTTTAGCATCCTGGAATGTGCTGACTGTGCTAAATCTATCCGTAGGTGGCTTCGTCAATATGGTATCTCAGGCAAAATCCTTAGACTCAGGACTCGATACGGTGAAGACTACATCCTCAGCGATCGCCTTGAACAACTTGGCATTACCGAATCTATTACCATCAACGGAAAACATTTTGGAGTGGAGGTGCGTGGAAAAGTTTTTGATAATCTCTCAGAGCAAGGACTATCACGAGAAGATTGGTTACAAGATTTCTGGTGTCATAGTGGAGAGTTTACATTGACAGAATTAGAGAGATTTTAAGGAGAAAGGAATATGAGTCAGATTTTTGAATTACTAGAAAAAATTAGACAAAGATCAGGTTTATATATCGGCACTGCTTCCATTACAGCACTTCGCCACTTTCTCGTAGGCTACAGATTTGCCCGACAGGAAATGGGAATACTACCCACCGAAGCAGAATTAGATTTTTACCAGGAATTTCAACCCTGGCTTCAGAATCGCTTTCACATCCAAACTATTAACTCCTGGGATCAAATTCTTCTGTTTAAATTCGTCGATGAAAAAACTGCATTTACGAATTTTTTCCTACTATTAGAAGAGTTCCGCCACCGCGATAAAAGCCAGGATATTGACCCGCTCCTATTGGATGAAACTTATGAAGCACCAGCAAACGTTGCTTGAGAGTGCGATAGCTCTCCTCCAAAGTGCGATTGCTCGCCCGTAGGTTGGCTTGAGGCACGAAACCCACAACAACCAATCCCTCACCCCAGAGAGGGACTGAACCCATCAACTAGTTGTCTGTTAGGGCAAATTCTCGGCGCTATGTCCAAATTTCCAAAATCTTCAATGGCAGATAGATAATGGAATCAGTTTCCCCAGCGAGTTCTCCTTAAGCGGGTGCTAAATGCAAACCACAACCCTTTA
>JBAUTA010000172.1:0-3056 GCA_049581985.1 Kovacikia sp. | reverse complement strand
CTCAGGATCCAGAGTTGAGACTGCCTGCGAACTATGATGGATGACGAGATTTAGTTTTTGTACCAATTCACTAAATTTCATAGCCAAATTAAATTACAACATTAATTACAACAAAGGTTTAGAGCGGTCAGAAACCAGGCCTCATTAAATTAAAGAGCATTTTGGCATAGAGGGACTCCGGCGAGCACTCGCCGAAACACCCACCCCTCCAGAGTCCCTCGAAACGAGACCCTGGCTCGCGTTTCGAGGCTGGGACCTTCTCTGCTGAGTTTTCCGATGCTTCAAGCATTTACCCTATCAAAAAAAGCGACGCATTCGATGTGAGCAGTTTGAGGAAAGAAATCGATCGGTTGCACTCGCTTTAAACGATACCCGTCTTCTGCACATAAAATTTTGAGATCACGGGCGAGGGTTGCCGGGTTGCAACTGACATAGACGATCCGATCAGGACGGATCTGTAGCAGCGTATCCAGGACTGCCCGATCGCACCCTCTGCGGGGAGGATCCACCAATACCACATCGGGCTTTACCTCCAGCATCGGCAGTAAGGTTTCCACCTCTCCGGCTTGAAAGGTGATATTTTCCAGATGATTAAGCGTTGCATTTAAGATGGCCTGTTCCACCGCAGCGGGCTGAACTTCAACCGCAATCGTCTGCCTGACCCGTTGTGCTAAAGGCAGCGTCAATGTTCCAATTCCGCAATAGGCATCAACCAAAATCTCATTGCCCTGCAAGTTTAACTCCTCTAAAATCACCTGCAACAGCGCTTCCGCCTGTTCGGTATGCACCTGAAAAAAGGTATCCGGGCGAATCTGGAAGACCAATCCAGCAAATTCCTCTTGCAGGTAGGACTGCCCAGCAATGCAGCGGGTTTCGGCTCCAAAAATGGCATTGGTGCGATCGGGATTAAGATTCAAGCAGACACCCACCAGATGGGGATAGCGCTTCAACCATGCCTCTGCCTGCTCCTCAACCTCTGCCAGGTTGCCATCTTTGACAACCAGAGTCAACAACATTTCTCCCGTTCGACGGCCAATTCGCAACCCCAAATGACGCACCTTGCCCCGGTGAAGTTTCTCGTCATAGATGCCCCACCCTCGCTGTTGAATATCTTGCTTGACCTCTGCCAACAGCGGATTTAAGCGGGAATCTTGAACAGGGCATTGGTTCAGATTAACGATTTGGTGACTGCCTTTCTGGTAATACCCCGCCTGCACCTGGCCTGTTTCAGCAGTACTTTTAGTAGACGCCCGGGCCAGGGGATAGGTCGCCTTATTGCGATAACCCAGAGAATCAGCGGCTCCCAAAATTGGATCCACGGGAGCTTTCCCCAATCCGCCAATCCGCTCTAGAGCTTGAACAACAATATTTCGTTTTGCTTCTAGTTGGTAGGTGTAGTCTACATGCTGCCACTGACAGCCGCCACACTTATCCGCCACAATGCAGCGGGGGCGAATCCGGTGGGGAGAAGGTTCCAGTAGTTGATGCAGCTTACCGTGGCCATACTGGGGCTTAACTCGGACGAGACGCACCAGAACCCGATCGCCGGTCACCGTATCCGGTACAAACACCACCCGTTGCCCCAGACGACCTACCCCATCACCGCTATCACTCAGGTCCGTAATGTGCAGTTCGATCAGTTGACCCTGCTGCCAGAGTAGTTCTGAAGAATTTAAATCGGTTTCAGCGGGCAATGGGGTTGTAGACACAGGAAATTTCGGGGTGAGAGGTTAGGAGGGAAGAAAGGGGAAGAGAGGGGGGAGAGGGGGAGGGAGGGAAGGAAGAAAGCCCCTTTTGGGGGCAAAGCCCCCGGTTCCTCAGGGTGCAAAATGGATGATTTGCCCCACTAGGAATGAACCGTACCATCCGACAGAATCGCCCCCTTGAGATTAGTTGTTCCAAGATAAACGCGATCGAGGGTTGCCTGGGTCAGGTTTGCTTTAGACAGAGTTGCCCCATTCAGATCCGCTGATTTCAGATTGGCACCATGCAGGTTCGCGCTATGCAAATTGGCCTGCTTTAGGTTCGCTTCAATCAGTCCTGCCCAGCTTAAGTCCGCTTTGTCGAGGTCAGCCATTTGCAGGTTCGCCCGTTCCAGATTGGCAATGTAAAGGACTGCATGGCTCAGGATTGCCTTACTGAGATTAGCTCGACTCAAATTTGCTACGTGCAAATTAGATCCGCTCAGATCTGCTCCGCTCAGGTTGGCTTTGCTGAGGTTAGCGCCATCTAAATTAACCGCATGCAAATCTGCCCCACTCAAATCTACCTCACTCAAATCTGCTTCGCTCAAGTCAATAGATAGGCCAGGATTGCACCTTCGCCAATGGTTCCAGTGTTCAACCCCCTGCTTTAATTGGGTTAAATGGCTTTCTATTACCATGGGAACTTGGGCAGAGGCTCCAGTAGAATACCTCTATTTCATCTCCTTGTACCCCTCCAGAGTAGCAGTCAGACCGTTCAAGCGTAGCAAGTCTTAGGAGCTCTGCAAAAAGAAATCATGTAAACGGCAGCTCTGCGCGAACCAGATGCCCGTACCAGGACGCAATCGATTTCCACCATCCTGCTTAAGGAGCATTCTCGGTTGAGTGAGAACGAGGTAGTAGAAGTCGGGCTGCTATCACTGCGAACCCTAGTGCTGCGGCAATTTTCACTAACCGGGTAGGCAATAGTTGGGCAGTCCCTTCGCCTATTAGAACACCCAGCAGGCTTGCCAGTAGCAAAGCGGCGGCAGCTCCTAAAAAGACTGCAAGCGGCGACTTCGTATTACCACCCAGGGCGATCGCTGCCAGTTGGCTCTTATCTCCCAACTCAGATAAAAACACGGTAATAAAACTCAGTCCTAAAAGGTGCCAGTCCATAGGAGGGGATAGAAGGTAAGGGGAACGGAAAACCAGGAAAGCTGCAAGTTATCTTTGCCTTTCATCCTTTCAAAACATCGAGCAGAAGCCCCAGGGAGATCAGAGCCAGCATAATTCCAGCGGCGGTATCGAGGGTTTTAGGTGCCAGGAAGGTTGACAGCCAGCGACCGACCAAAACACCTAAAAGGCTGGTAG
>JBAUTA010000171.1:0-2832 GCA_049581985.1 Kovacikia sp. | reverse complement strand
GCTCAAGTTTAATCCGTAAAGCCGCTTCGGAAATAGATGACATACTTTAATATTTCTAATTTAATCGGCCTGGGAGTCATTTCTAGCTTAACCGATGTGATCAACTCTAACTTAGATCTGTAGCAACTTAAGAAGATTGAAGATAAACCTTAGAGTGACTACTTAGGGCCCTAATGACAAGCTTAATTCTAGTTCTTCCGATTTTAATTCTATCAATCGGTATTCTAGTTACCTATTTCTTAACGCTTCTCCATTATTCAAAAAATAATCAACTTAGTGTATTCATTGAAAGAACGACAATAATCTTATTTTTAATATTTCTCATTAAACCCATTATTCCTCCCTTTTCCTATCTTCAACCAGATGCTTTGGCTGGTAGTGATAAGACCTTTGTATCAGCAATACTTCAGTTGGCAATCTATGCATTCTTCATTGTTCTGTCCAAACGATTGTTTCGTAATTTTTTTGGAAGCCTATTATTAATCTTCAAAGATCCATTCTTAGGAACTTTATTAATACTTTCACTTGTATCGGCTCTTTGGTCAGAGACTCCCTTGCTCACGCTTAAATTTAGCTTGGTTCAGTTTTTCGTCAGTTTATTTGCTGCTCAAATTGCCAGAAGAATTGACTGGAATGCACTGCAAGAATATATTCTATGGATGTGTTTGATTGCGGCAATTTTAAGTCTCCTCACTTGTTTAGCTGTACCTTCAATTGGCATCCAGGGTGCAACACGTTGGTCAGGAATTTTCCCCTTTCCAATAAAATTAGGAACTTGCATGGCGTTAAGCATTACGCTCTGGCTCAACCAGCTCATGTACTCATCTAAACAGCGTCTAGTCAGCATTAGTGCAATTTCCCTCTCTTTTTTTCTATTAATAAAAGCTGCCTCTGCACAGGCATTTTTTACCCTCATCTTACTTTTGAGCTTTCTCATTTTGCTTAAATTTATCAAAAAATTCAATCCCAAGCAGGCTGCCTTGGTTGCGGTTCTGCTGATTTTTGTCTTCATCCCTACTTATATAGGAGTGACTGAAAATCTGGAATCAATTTTTGGTGTTTTTGGCAAAGATACAACCTTGACAGGTCGAACAGAGTTTTGGCCACAAATGTTTGAAGCGCTTGAAAAGCGCCCGATTCTAGGCTATGGGGTGGAAGGATTTTGGCAGGCTTGGCGAGGAGAACAAAACCCAGCTGGACATATCATAATTTCCGGTGGGTTTGCGCCACCGAATGGGCATAGTGGCTTCCTGGATTTAGCGATGGAATTAGGCTGGTTCGGCCTCGGCTTATTCGCATTTTCATTTGTTTTCAATGTTAGTCGGGCCATTAGATTTTGGTGGCAGTCTACCCTTGTTGAATCAATGCTTCCATTATTGTTATTAACATATATATTTTCTGCGAATATTTCAGAAACCCAGCTTTTTCTTTCAAATTACATTTGGTTTTTCTACGTCATTGTTGCAGTCCGACTAAATTTAAGAGCTGAAAAACAACCCCTTCCAAACATTACTAATTTCAATTAAAGGGGAACTTGCAGATGGCTGAATATCTTTTCGAGACGCCGATCGCCCTGATTGTATTTAACCGTCCCGACAAGGTTGAGCGCTTGTTAAACGTAATTCGCCAAATTAAACCGTCGAAGTTATTTATTATTGCCGATGGTCCCCGCCCCGATCGCCCCAATGACATTAAAAAATGTGAGATGACTCGTGCAGTCTTTGAAAAAATTGATTGGCCATGTGAAGTTATTAAACGCTATGCGGATGTCAACCTGGGTTGTGGTTTGAATCCCGCTACTGGAATCACCTGGGTTTTTAGTCAAGTTGAAGAAGCGATTATTCTTGAGGATGACTGCATTCCTGAGCTGAGTTTTTTTCGGTTTTGTCAGGAACTATTAGAGCGGTATCGGTATGATCAGCGAGTCATGCATATTGCAGGCAGCAACTATTGTACAAGAGATAAACTAGTCGCCAGCAGCTATTCTTTTTCACGCTATACGTTGAGCTGGGGATGGGCAACCTGGAGAAGGGCATGGCAACATTATGATTTTGATCTGAAGCTTTGGGAGCAGCTCCGAGAAACCAGCTTTTTACAAGATGTTTTAAATGGCAATAAGCATGATATGAGGAATTGGAAAACAATTTTCCAAACTGTTTATGAGAGCCATCAAGACTGCTGGGACTATCAATGGAAATTTGCCTGTTGGCATCAGGGTGGCATGGGGGTATTGCCACAAGTCAACTTGATTTCTAATATCGGCTATGACGCTGAAGCTTCGCATACTACGCTCGAAAACCAACCCTATATCAACCTTTCCTCTGAAGCAATGGTGTTTCCGCTTAAGCATCCGATCGCAATCACAAGAAATCTCTATGCCGATTGTTTAATACAGGAATCATTATTTAATTGGCATCCTAAGTTGTTCGATCGCATTCATCGAAAATTTAGGAAAATTTTCAAACTTTAAGAGGATGTTTGAAAAGTAATGAACTACACCGCCGCAAGGGGACGGGGTGTCGAGATGCTATCATTTTCAGATACTCTGCGGTTTAGCTTTGCTCGATCGATAGTGCATTTCTGAGGATATGAGGCCAATTCAAATCTGAAGTGCAACAGGTGCCGATGTAGAGCAATAGAATACCTCATAGGGGGTTCGATAATCAAGTGATTTTCTAGGTCTATGATTGATTAAGTCCACAACTTTTTTGAGCACTTCTGGCTTCACAATCTTGAAGTTAGTCCCCTTGGGAAAGAATTGTCTAAGTAACCCATTCGTATGCTCATTTAAACCTCTTTCCCAGGAGTGATAGGGATTCGCAAAGAAACAGG
>JBAUTA010000170.1:0-2593 GCA_049581985.1 Kovacikia sp. | reverse complement strand
GTGCCAATCAGGGGGTCACTGGCATCAGCCACATAAAAATCAACGGAACCGTGATAGGCATCAATCACCACTTTGACGGAATTACGAATGTAATTGATGCCCTCATTACCTGGGTCGGAATAGGGATAGCGATCGCTGGTTGTATAAGCGTCGATAATCCAGTAAAGATAATTCGGCTGCTTCTCTCCTGGTTTTTGCACATCGGCTGCGACCAGATAGGGATCACTGTCGTACCTGAGGAAAGGCGCGATCGTCTGAATTCGATGCTTAATATTGCGCCGGAATAAGACCCTGGTCTGCGGCAAAAAATCGTGGGTGAACAATATTTGCCAGTCACGCAGGTAAAGCGAAAACACCCCCCGTCGCCACCAGGACCCCATATTGATGCCGCCCTGACCATCGTAGATCGTGTAGGCATTGTCGCTACCGCTGGGATAGTCTAACTCCTGGGTCAGGGTTCGAGTCATGACATAGGTATTGGCGATTTCCCCATAGTAAATTCGGGGTTGCCCAATCGGAATACTGGTACGGATAGCAGGGCTAGAGGTGGCAAGTGCTCCCGCCCCGCTGCCCGCAATGTCTTTCACAAAATACTCTGGCAATCCCCCAGGCCCAACGATATTGACTGGACTGAGCGTGAAGCCGTAGCCATGGGTATAAATGAGATGACGGTTGACCCAGGTCTGAGCTTCCTGGGGGACTTCACTGTAGTCCAATTCCCGGGCAGCAATGAGGACCTGTTGTTGTTCCGCTGTAACAGGTGCAGGATTGGGATTTGGGCGATTTTCGGAACCGATCGGGCGACGGCTAGGAACCAGGTTCTGGAGAGAGTAGCGATCGATGTCGGCCGCAGGAAAGCGATAGTAGGGCCGAATTTGCTGCAATTGACGATTGGTTTCTAAGAGAGGGCGCTGATCCCACAGGCGAATGTTGCGGATGGTCAGGTCATTGGTAGCCAGATCTGACTCGGTCAGTGTTCCCTGGGGATTAAAGTTTCTGGCATCGATCGACTCTAGATTAAACGCCTGCCGGGTGAAGGCAACTGTGCGCTCAATATAAGGACGCTCCCGGATCAGTTCATTTGGTTGCACGATTAAGTACTGCACCACCTCAGGCATGAAAATGCCAGCAACAGCCAGCACACCAAACAGCCCGAAACCAATGCTAACCCAGCGCCGATACAACGACTTAGGATGCCAAAAGATCGTCCGCCACAGAAGATACACTGCGATCGTCAAGGCCAACAGGCTCAACCCAGTGTAGGTAGGCAACTGGGCCTTGACATCGGTATAGCTAGCACCAAAGGCGACTCCCCGAGGTGAATACAGCAGTTCATAACGGCTGAGCCAATAGCTAAAGGCGATGGCCGCCATCAGACCACTGCCAACCCCATACAGATGACGTTGCTGTGCCGACGAAAACCCCCGAAACCACCCCTGGCTGAGGCTATTTCCCGATAGCAGGTAGGTCAGTGCGACGGCGATAAAGCTATAAAGAAATAGCCCCAACAGCCATAACTCTAGCAATTCCCAAATCGGTAAGGCGAAGATGTAAAAGCTAATATCATGTCCAAATAAGGGGTCTGCATTATTGAATGAGGTGGAATTTAAATATTGCAGGACGACAGCCCATTGTTTGGAAAACAGCCAACCCAACCCAATACTCAAAATAATGGAGATCGCTCTCAGCAAAAACCAGGGATAAATTAACAGGGCGATCGCAATTCCTAGCGCTCCTCCTAACCGCCCGATCTGGCTGGTCAATTGGGCACCCATCAGCCCCAGGTTTTTTAGGTTAAAACGAGAAACAAACGTACTGGATACTGCCGAACCCGTTTGCCACGTATGGTAGGCAAGTTGCCCGTAATAAATGAGCAATAGCCCAACTAGCAAACTCAACCCGAGGGTGAGGGGAAGCAGCGATCTCATCCTCAAACCAGAGGTGACTGGCATAAACGCTGCTGAAACTTGCGACAGGCTTACCCTACCTGATAGCCGTGAAGCTCGCTGCCCTCTGCCGATGGTTTTCGATCCACCGATCTCAGGGGGGATATCAGAATATCTAAGGCGTTGGGCAAACACCAAATTTACCAGCAAATACGCCCCTGTAAAAGCACCAACCCCCCCCAGCAACACCAGTCTTACTTGAAACTTGAGGAGAAATACGCTGAGATAATGGACTTCTTGAAACCAGAGAATTTCAGCTCCCAGACGAGCGCCTAAATCCAACAGTAGCCCCATTCCCAGGAGCACTGTAAGAAATTGAAATAAACGTTTCCAGTTCACAAACACAAACCCATACTGGAGGGAAGGTAGCCTGATGGATAGACAAACCTGAGGATGGAGTCAGAGGCTTGCTCAAGTTAAATAGACAAGTTGTGATGATTAACCATCCTAAATCCATTCCTGAACATGAAGACATGAAGTGCCTATCGCGTTCACGACCCATTCATTTCCTTGGGTTGATGCCCTAGCGGCATTCCCATCACATATAACATTACATATAAAAAGCGCTCCCCTTATGGGGAGCGCCTATTCAAGCTAGCGATGGACTAGAAATTAGCCATTGATAGCAGGAGCTTGGAGAGCGACTG
>JBAUTA010000169.1:0-4884 GCA_049581985.1 Kovacikia sp. | reverse complement strand
GGCAAAGATATACTGCATACGCGGCTTTCCGCTGGAAATGTCAGGTTGTTTCAAGTGAGGGGCGCTACCCTCTCAGCTTTTGTGTTTGATGCCGATGGTCAGCCATTGGGTACCTCCGAAGGGACGTTAACTCCCAGAATTAATGGTCAAACCAACAATCGGGTTGTGCTCGATCGCCTGGATTACTCGTTTCCAGTGGGCGATCGCCTTTCGCTTTACGTCGCTGCTTCAGGAGGCAAAAGCCAATACTACGTCCCCAGCACCGTCAACCCATTTTTTAAAGATCTCGATGGCGGTAATGGTTCTATTTCTGCCTTTAGTCAGGAAAGCCCGATCTACCGGATTGGTGGCGGTGCAGGTGCTGCACTCAACCTGGCGCTGGATGATCGCAAAATAGTTGTGCTGACAGCGGGCTACCTGGCAACGAACGCAGAAAATCCCAGTTCTGGCAGGGGACTCTTTGACGGCGACTTTGCTGCGTTGGGACAACTCACCATCACTCCCAGTGATGCATTTCAGGTTGGCTTGACCTATGTTCACGGCTACCACACTCCCGGCAATGCCATCTTTAGCCTGGGGTTGAGAAACAACAGCTTTTTCACAGGCACGTTAGCCGCCAATGCGTTTCATACTGCCTTTGATCTGGCAGCGACGACCGATTCCTATGGAGTGGAAGCTTCGCTCAAACTAGGCTCCAGTGTAGTCCTCAATGCGTTTGGTGGTTACACCGCTCTGACGCTATTGGGTAGTGGCAGCGGCGAGATTTGGTATTACGGCTTGGGTTTGGCGTTTCCAGATTTGTTTAAGCAAGGCAACCTGGGCGGCATTCTGGTTGGGGTAGAGCCGTATCTGGGAAGTGTCCGTGCGGATGTCTTTGGCTTGAGCAACCAGGGCTTGCGGGATCTGGGCTTAAGAAATGATACGTCTCTACATATCGAAGGCTTTTACAAGTTCCAACTCACAGACAATATTTCGATTACGCCCGGTTTGGTCTGGATTACCGCACCGGATCAGGATCGGGAAAACAACGGCTATGTGATCGGCACACTCCGAACGACGTTTTCCTTCTAGAAATTTCAGAAATTTCTAGACGTGTTTCTCTGTAGATCAGCCCTGAGTAGCTTTGGGCAGGGTTTCTGGTGCCCAATCGTCCCTTTTTAGTTCTCGCCACTTTACCTCTCAAAGGAGATTTGTTGAATGACTACTACTTTGTTTGTTGATTTTGGTCGTGGCATCGGCATGGGAAACACGCTCAATACAACAGTCAGTGCCTTCCGAGACATTTTTGGTGCTGGTACAGGTACAAACTTGACTACTCAAAACCGTTTGAATGCAGCAAGTTCCCTGGATTTCACACCCCTTAATTACGACTTTGACCTGAATGGTGTCATCGATAACAATGATATTGACGCACTGGCTAACGCTGTTGTGCCAATCATGCAACGTGCTTTAGAACCTTTCGATATCGATGTCACCGTTGCAGCCGCTGCAACCTTGGGTGCTGCTCTGAACTCGGTTAACGGCAATGCTGGTGACCCAACAGGTCAATTTGATGCTTATGTATTTGTTACAGCAGTCACCTCGAACCAGTACCCAGCTACAAACAACGTGGTCGGCAACCAACTTGGACTCAATGGAGAGGCTGCTGGCTTGGACATTGGTACAAATGGAAATACAAGAGACGAAGCAGCTTTAACATTTGCTGACCTTATTTTTAGTATTACAAGTGGTACTCAAGGTACAACAGGATTTAACGAAAACCTTGCTTCCCGTCTTGCTTTTACTACAACGCACGAAGCTTTCCACACTTTTTCTTACGTCCACACGCCAGACGAGGCAACTCCTGCAACTCAAGCAAGTCCTAACCAACGCCTCTTAACTAGCGGTGATGTGATTCGTCGTGGCTCTGTAACTCGTGAAAATCCCTTTATTGTGACACGATTTGACTTGTCGACGAATGGAGTTGCGGCACAGCAGAACAGCTATGGTTTAGCGGCTAATGATCCTGATATTGGGCTGCGAGATGCTAACCGTAATGGTAGACCCGATCTTGCTTATGTAACAGGGACAGGGGCATATGACCGAATTAGTTTAGCTAATGCAGGTGGAGGCAATGTCAATGTCAATGTTGATGCCTTCAGTAACCAGGCACGGATAAACCTAATTGCTCAAACCGCATACTCAATTAATTTAAATACCGATACAGAAGGGGGAATTCTTGTCGATTCCAGTATCAACAGTGATGAAGTCATTGTTGATGCTAGAACCAGGGCAAATTTTCGTCTTCGAGGTGGTACAGGAATAGACTCTTCTACAGATAGTACTGCCACTGAGTCAGATTTGCTGACTTTGCAAAGCAATGGCTTGATTGGAACGTATACGCTAGGCGCTAATCCAGGTTCTGGCACCGTCAACTACGCAGGAGGCGCACAAATCAACTTCAGCGAATTTGAGAATGTTGAAGCCGACAATATTCCCATCACCGTTAATCCGCTAACATTGAGCAGCTCTTCCATTCAAGAGAGCAACACTCTGGTTCTCAGTGGCAGCTTCATTAATATTGACACTCGCGACACGCACAATGTCATCATTAATTGGGGTGATGGCTCAATACCCACTCTGTTCACTCTAGGGTCAGGACAACGGCTATTCAATGCTCCGCATCAGTATCTGGACGACAACCCTTCGAGAACACCTAGCGACAACTACACGATTACAGTGACAGTCACTGATCAGGATGGTGATTCGGGAACCAATCACTCAACAATCAGCGTTGCCAATGTAGCTCCCACCATTACTCGCTTGGCACTTGATTCTACAAGCATTAATGAAAATGGTACAGTAACACTGACCGGAACATTCACTGATCCGGGATTACAAGATACTCACATCGCTACCATCAATTGGGGCGATGGTACGACCTCAAGTCTACCCATTGACCAGCGTCAATTGTCCCGTACATTCCAGATCGCTCATCAATATCAGGACGATAATCCGACTGGAACCCCCTTCGATATTCTCCCAATTACTGTCACGGTAGCTGATGATGATACTGGTTCTGCTCAAGCCAGCACTGCCATTCGAGTCAATAACATCGCTCCAGTGATTACAAGCTTTACGAGCAACGCAAACTTTGCCGATCGCGCCCGAATCAACAAACCTATCACCGTTAACGCTACCTTTACCGATATTGGCACCCTCGACACCCACCGTGCCTTCGTCGATTGGGGAGACGGGACTTCCTCTCAAGAAGTGACTGTTTTTCAAGGCAATGGATCTGGAGCAGTTCAAGGTAGCCATGTTTACCTCAAAGGAGGTGCTTACAGCGTAAGACTACTCTTAAATGACGATGATACTGGGGCAGATTCTCGATTTCTTACAGCAATCATTATTGGTACTGGCGGCGGTCCTGGCTAGCGACAATAAGCCGATCTGCAAAGTAGATCGTGTGAGATCGCTCCATATCAACCATCGGGCGATCGCAAAGGCATCTTCAATTCCCTCAACCTGGGCATTGTTGAGCTACTTCCATATCTAGGACTACTTAACTGATGTTCTGAAGAGTTGGCTATTGGCAAGCTGATAGCGATCGCCATTAAAGCAATAATTCAGCTGCCGTAAGCGATCGCTCTCCATCTGTAACACCTCCAAACAGGGTAGAGGCTGACCCCGGTTTTCTCCTACTTGAAATAGCGGTTTGTTGGCTGGAAGGTTTGGGTTTAGATAATTCTGAAACACTTCTACTGCGGCTTGATTCTCTCTTAACCAGTAGCCAGCGTAGAGATAGCCCAAGGCTCCACACAGATTGGGAGTGTTGAAATTAAACAGTGTCAGTTTGCCTGCTTTTCCGTCTACTGTCCAGGCAAGCAGGGTTTCTTTGGCTTGTGCCATGTCCAGATCAGTGTTCACTTGAATCACCTGTTCTAAAACAGGTTCAGGGACTACTGCTGTCGCTTTTTGCCAGGAAACCGTTGCTGCACTGGAACTGCAACCTGCCACACCAATAAGTACCGATAACAGCAGAAAAAGGCTAAAACCGATGCGAAACCAGTATCCTACCTGCCATAACCAGTGAGGTGGTGCAGGGATGGTGGATGTGCTCAGTTCCTGCTGCTGAGTTGGAGCCAGTTCTGAAGCTAAATCTGTCATAGCGGGTTTCCTTTTCAACTTGCACTCATTGTTGAACCTGAACGTTAGCGGGAACCGTAATGCCTAACTGCCGGAGTGCCCAGACTTCCTCTGCAAACCAGACGAGATTTCGAGTTGAGGCTGCGCCCTGGTTGACCTGTTGCTGGAAGCGATCTTTACCAAGCCGTTGAATCTCTCGCCGGAATCGTGCCAATGTTAATTGTTGAGCGACGGACTGGGGAACAACACTAGCAAAGGGAATGCGATCGCCCATTGGGTTAAAAAATACTTCCTCGCAGCGTCCATTCGTGACTGCGATGATCAAATTAGTTGGCGCTTGGCTACTTTCGGTATAGGTTGCCAGCAAGTAATAGTCCTTGCCCTGTAATCGACTAGAGCCGATCAATTCGCTCCGAACAAGGGGCTGTCGAGTTTGTTGGGGAATACAACGACTGACGGTTTCTGGGATTCCAGGGGTTTGAGCACCAAGTGGAAGATACCCCATTCCTATAGTGAGCAGCATACCCACCGCTAAAGGTAGCCAGAAGGTTGCAGTCAAGCGTCTGCTAATAGATCTCAGTGAAAATCGCTGCTGGGATTGCACGGTTGATTCCTCCTTAGAATTGAACCCGCTGTCTGGGATTAATGGAAGAGCCGCTGCGCCAGTTACCAGGGGTAGCGCCTTCAAGCACTTCAAAATGGAGGTGGGGGCCTGTGCCCAAGCCACTTTGTCCACTGCGAGCGATCGCCTGCCCC
>JBAUTA010000168.1:0-1675 GCA_049581985.1 Kovacikia sp. | reverse complement strand
GTCCTGAGGATAACTTTGACCCCCTGAGCTCCCATGTCATCCCGGCTCTGATCTGCAAAATTCATACAGCCCAACAGCAGGGGGCTAATCACATCTCCGTTTGGGGGGATGGCACTCCTACCCGCGAGTTTCTTTACTCAGAAGATGCGGCTCGTGGCATTGTGATGGGAACTCAGTTTTATAGCGCACCGGACCCGGTTAATTTGGGAACTGGCTTTGAAGTCTCCATTCAAGCGTTGGTAACTCTGATTTGTGAGTTGATGGAGTTTTCAGGGGAAGTGGTTTGGGAGACAGGGCAACCGAATGGTCAACCTCGCCGTTGTCTAGATACAAACCGGGCCCAACAAACCTTTGGGTTTACGGCCCAAATGGACTTCAAACAGGGCTTAAAGCAGACGATCGATTGGTATCGTTCTACCCAAAAAAGCACTCAATAAACTCTACCGTATCTCAATCGATTTAAGATGCGATTTCGCAAGGGCTCTGAGATCCAGAGCTGGCAAGGATCCTGGGCTCCTTTAAGATCTTGAAACAGGGCTTCTGTGACCTTATCCAGCACATCAAAGATTAAGGGAACCCCCAAATGTAATTTCTCCAGGGTTTCGCGTTGAGCGAACACATCCTGCGGGGTGCCTTCTAAAACCAATTGGCCTTTGTTAAGAATGAAGATCCAATCTGCCCAACAATATGCCAGGTCTAAATCGTGGGTTCCCAGGACGATCGTCGTTCCCATTGCCTGAATCTGGTGCAGCTTTGCCATCAAATCGCGGGTCTGGAGTTGATCAAGATAGGCCGTGGGTTCATCTAGAAGTAGTAATTCTGGCTGAAGCACCATCACATCTGCCAGGGAAACGCGCTTTTTTTGGCCCAAACTCAGGTGGTGAACGGGACGCTCTGCCAGATCGGAGAGGTTGAAGTTGACGATCGCCTCCCCCACTCGCTGTCTGACTTCTGCCTCCGGCAAACCCAGGTTACATAACCCATAGGACAGATCTTCCTCCACCGTAGAGGCGACCAACTGCTGCTCTGGATCTTGAAACACCAGCCCTACCTTCTGACGCAGCGCCATCAGTGAGGCCCGATCGTAGCGCAGCGACGACCCCTGCCACTGCACAGCCCCTTTTTGGGGTTTATAAAGACCATTTGCCAGCAAAAACAGCGTCGTTTTGCCACAGCCATTTTGACCAAGCAGGGCACAGCGTTTTCCGGCAGGAATGCGGAGTGTCAGGTTTTGGATTGCAGGTTGGGCACTGCTGGGATAGGTATAATCAACCTGCTCAAATGCCAACAGCATACTGCCATCCTGTAAGCGCGATTAATACGGCACAGCCCAACAAGGCCTCTAAACTGTATCGCCTGGAGGGGAAATATCGCCGCGAGTGGCAAACCCGAAAATCCCCCGTAAAGCCCCGCGATTCTAGAGTCATGGACACCTGCCGATAGTTTTCCAGGGTGCGCCGGAGTAACTGCCCGACCAGTAGCCCCAGACTTTTCATCCAGAGTTTACGGGTACGGTAGCCACCGCGAGATTGTTGAGCCATCCAAAGTTCGGCAGCCGTCCGGAGCAGCACAAAGATAAAGCGATACATTAACATCAGCAAATCAGTCAGCAATGGGGGACATCCGATGCGGCGCAGAATATCCAAGATATCGGTAAAGGGAACCGTCAACAAGA
>JBAUTA010000167.1:0-3526 GCA_049581985.1 Kovacikia sp. | reverse complement strand
GGTATGTAGTGGGGGGGGGGTAGCTTTGTCGGAGATCGATTTGGCATTTTAGCAAGGTCTGGAGTGCTGTTTATTCCCGGAATGGTTCCTATTAATTCCACGCTTGTACTTAGAAAATATTTCATTGTTTCTTTTCACTAGTTTTTCAGAAGGAATCCTATGGCGAATAAAATTGACACGAGCAAATCTTTGCCGCGTGAGCGTTGGGGTGAATTTTTTGATCAATTTTCAGATGGTAATCGTGGACGGCCTATGTCCATCGAAATTATCGATCCAGAACTTGGTGACCAAGAACTGGTTCAGAACGAACCTTTGATGGCGATAATTTACGATCGCCCTGGGAAGGGTGATGATTTGGTGATTGAACTAGGCCGAGATGAAGTGACTTACGCGCACACGATTGATTCACCAACTGAAGTTTTAACGGCACAGAATTCAAACGGCGTGATGATAGCGCTTTCGATCACTGATGCGGGAGGGACAAAAACATTGATCAAGTTACAAGCGAGTTGATCTACAGACTCCCGGAAGTACGCGCCGTGAACATCTCAATAGCATGAACCGAAACTCCTGTGGCAGTTTTATATCTCCTTCGATTACAAGGTCAGCCCTATACTTGAACAACTGAACCTGGAGGCACCGGACCAATCTCCCTCAGCTATTCCTGAGACGAGCCTAACTATCCAGTGACATACATACCAGGAGAGGAGTCAACATGAAAATACTGATGGTTCTAACCTCACACGATAAGCTCGGCGATACGGGCAAAAAAACCGGTTTCTGGCTCGAAGAATTCGCTGCACCCTACTACGTGTTCAAAGACGCAGGCGCGGCCATCACGCTAGCTTCACCGCGCGGTGGCCAACCGCCCCTCGACCCTAAGAGCGATGCTCAGGATTCCCAGACTGAAGATACGCAACGCTTCAAAGCAGATGCCTCCGCACAAGCCGTTCTTGCGAGCACGCATAAGCTGCAGGAGGTTTCCGCTGGCGATTTCGACGCTGTATTTTACCCTGGTGGCCATGGCCCGCTGTGGGATTTGGCTGAAGATGCATCTTCCATCGCCCTGATCGAAACCATGCTTGCGGCGGGTAAACCAGTCGCCTTTGTTTGCCATGCGCCGGGTGTGCTGCGTTCTGTGAAAACGCCCGACGGCACTCCCGTCGTGCAAGGTCAGGCAGTAACCGGCTTCACCAACACAGAGGAGCAGGCCGTCGGGCTGACCCAGGTGGTCCCTTTCCTGGTAGAGGACATGCTCAGGAAAAACGGTGGAAATTATTCCAAAGTGGACGATTGGCAGCCCTATGTCGTGACCGATGGGCTGCTGATTACTGGACAGAACCCGGCATCCTCTAAGCCAGCCGCCAGGGCGTTGCTGGAAAAGCTCCGTCATCTTCCCAGTTTCGACCAAGCTTCCTAAAACTATCCCTCTGGGCAACTAACCTCTTGAACTGGGTATGCTTCTAGCTATAGAGCCAGTTTGTTATCAGAAGTATGCCTCCTATTTCGCCAGGGAAAGTAATCAGTACCATTCTCAAACATGACTCAAAGCAAACGAGCTATAAAATCGCTTTGCTCAGGGCTATCAACGATGTGGTTTTGGCGTTTCCTGAGTTGCGGAATTATGATCAGTGTGTTGCGGTTCCCTTACGCAGGCTGGCAGAATTTTGGATCGCGTACTATTGGCCTTTTGTGGAACGGAGTAAGCCGATTTTGCAAGGAGCAAGAGCCAAGCTAAGTGGCGAGTTACGCAATGATATGGCCTTCCGGGATGACCTGACTGCTTTTCGGCAGGAGTGGGAGAAGGTCTCAGGAGGAGTTTCACGGCCTGCCGATGGATTTTTTGCAATTAATGAGCTGCGTGTACTACGGAAACAACGCACCTATCCACCTGCCTTGCTCGCAGCTTATGAGAGGGCCATTAAGTCCATCAGTAAGACGCTGGAAATGCCAATTCGTTATGCGGGTTCTGGCGAGTGGGGGGTATTCTCACGCCCTAAAAGGTACAGCCAGCTTAGTAATGTGATCTACTTGTCTACAAAATCCACCAAAGCAGCAGCCTATAAAGTTGCTGATAATTCTCACGTTTATGATGCTCCGCGCGCTGTGATTCCACTTCCAGGAATGGAAGGAGATGAGCAATGCCTGATTCTTGAACCAGCCCTTTGGCGTACGTTTCGGGACGTGTCTCTGTGGGTAGAAGCATTATGTATTCACGAGTGGTGCCTATTTACAGAGAATGTGCAGCAAGGGGAAGGCATTACGGTTGATCGTGGTGATGTTTACCGCCTGTTAACCGACCGACCGGATAACCGTAGGCCCTTAACCTGGGAACGCAATCAAGTTGAGTTACTGATGATGGAAGGTAAACAATTTATCTGTCCCTGGACCGCAAAAATGATTGGTCCAAAAGCATATGATATGGACCATCTCATGCCCCTTTCTGTTTATCCGATCAATGAACTCTGGAACCTCATTCCATCGGATTCTAACTTTAACTGTCATG
Organism: Kovacikia sp.; assembly: GCA_049581985.1. GTDB lineage: Bacteria > Cyanobacteriota > Cyanobacteriia > Leptolyngbyales > Leptolyngbyaceae > Kovacikia. Next base: position 1,020 of record JBAUTA010000167.1, on the reverse strand, counting down.
TCAAGCGCAACCGTCTCCCTTCTCTGGAACGGCTGGAGCGGGCAAGACCTCATTTGGAATTGGCCTATGCCCATTACAACAATTCTGATACACTGGCCCAAGCCTTAGCCGAAGATGTGGGCGTTCGTTTTCTCCGCCTACAATCCGCCGATCAGGGATACCCACAAGCCATAACCACAGCGGTAATTGACTTCATAGATCAAGTGGCTGAGTCTCGTAATTTAGCGCGATTTTAAAGTCGCCAAGATCTTCTAAGTTGAAATCTTACTGAAATTGCAAAAAACTAACCCTTTAGAAAAACTACGGTGACGCCTTTTCCCCCATCGGTCGGGTCTGCAAATTCATACTTCTCTTTCCGCGGATAGCTGTCTAAAAACTCACGGACGCCATCCCGCAGTTTGCCATTGCCGTGACCGTGAATAATCCACTGGGGACCAAAGCGGCCTGAGAGTTCGTTCTCCAAACGATGATTTGCGTTTGACTGTTGGAAAAGTTTCCATGATGGGGTTGAAGCTCTTTAGCTTTTGCGATCAAGGATAGGCAAGTAAGTTTAGTTCCTGAATGAAGCGAAAGTCACGTTGATTTTTACTCAAAAGAGGAACGTGATTCTCGATTGCAGTTGCGGCGATAAGAGCATCGGCAATTAGTAACCCATGGCTGAGGAAATAGTCTTGAAGGAGTTGAGTGGCGCGATCGCTAATTTGGCTATTCAGCGTGAGAACTTGGAACTGGGAAAGAAAACGATTGAGGGCTTGTGACTCGGATTTATTGCGGCAGCCAACAACCAATTCCATGACGGTGACAGTAGAAACTGCCAGGATCGAGGTTTGGCTCTCGCTTGTGAGTCGGGCTTTGGCGATCGCGTCATTGTTAGCGACATCAATGAGAATGTCGGCCCACGAGATGCGCAACGAGATTGGAACTGTAAAGCCAGAACTGAGACTGTGAACGAGCTTCCCTGGGAGTCGGCAATAGAAAATGACATCGTTACCTATTGGAATCAGGGCAAATCACGATGTC
>JBAUTA010000166.1:0-1918 GCA_049581985.1 Kovacikia sp. | reverse complement strand
TGGGATTGTGAGCAAGGATTCTACTGGAATCCTTGCTCACAAAACCTCTCAAACTCACAAGTGATACCAATTTAAAAAATAAAGGTTGCAGAGGAGGGTGTGGGGACTTCGCCCCCAGCAGGGATTCCACCCCTACACCCCGGCCCCAATCTGCCCTGTTCGCTATTTAAATTGGTAGGATTTAGGACTGCTATAGACATCAAAATGAGGATCATACTAAGGCGCGAGACCTTAATTAGGGCATTGCTGAATGGTACTATGATTTCGCTGAGTTTTGGACAGAGCCTCAGGGCTTTTGGAAATCGTTTCATAGCCAGATTCAGCAACGCCAATTAGTTGCAGTTTTTGGGCTGGCCTTAACTACGCTTGGCACCTAACCACTCGTGGTTTGAGCGTAGTTAAAACGCACCCACAAATGTCAGATCTTTTGTTGTCAGGCAAATAGATGAAACCCACTGGAGTTCGGGCTAAGCGTGGGAACAGCGATCGCGGCATGAAAAAACTAATGATCACGGATAGATGGAACAGATTGGAATAGCTCATCAGAAGTTTCTACTCGGATATTAATCGTGCTTCGACTCCGCTCAACACTCAGCCAGTCGTAGGTTGAGTAGAGTCGCAATCCACCCATACCAGCTCTGCTGTTGGCATGTTAATCGCGTCTTTGAAGCGTATCTAAAAAGTGAGCTTTCAGAGTTAGCGCGTAAAAGCTTTCTGCAAACTTTATTCCATTAGCGAAGTATTCAAAGTAACTGTAAAGGCACCATGCGATCAATAGATACATAGATTACGTATGGTATGTTGAACCTATGTGAATATACGCACGTCATGTTCTTGATGTCTTCAGGTATAGACCATCATCTGAGGGATGAAGACATCTCACCTGTAATTAACAACTCCACGCATCATTCACCTAAGCTTAATCTATTCACCTGCACCTAAATAAGCAGTCCTATCTGAGTTGTAAGAGCGATCTCTTAGAAGCTCGTTCTTACAAAACTCTCCTGTTCACAAATGATTTGAGACTGCTGTAGCAATCCTATTCGGGTGCCCTCAATAACAAGATAGATCTAGAGTTTCAATCCATTTAGCTCTAGGTTTATCACTAGCAGAATGAATTGGGAGTTTCAATTCATTCAACGCTTAATTCATCTCTGGAATCAGCAATGCCTGATTTCCACAGATTTTTACTGCGCCAATCATCAGAGGTGCCAAGCGCAGACAGATAACTATTTGAGAAGAGTCATCCATTGTGCGATCGGATAACGATGGCAACTCAGCGGTGTATCCAAATTAGTTGGAAATCGCTGCCCTATGCAACGATTTCCATGAAGAAATTCCCCATTGATAAATTCAAGGAGTTAAGGAAATGGCTAGCTCTACTAGTCTGAGCGTTTCACTATTGACACCCGCGTCCGATCTAATCACATCCGCTGATGGAGTGGATCTCAATCTTATTTTTGGTCGTGGTGGGAGCAATATTTATTACCCCTACGATCCGATTACGGCTCCCAAGCAAACCACGAAGATTGACATTATATTTGGTAGCCTCTTTGACAACGGCCCAGATGAGTTTAGCGTCATCCAACAAATTGAGGCAGGGAACAATTTTGCCATCCTCAATACCACTCTAGATCCAAAGAACTATATCATCCCACGCGGGAAGAACACCTTCGTGCTTGGGGATGCGTTTCAGTCTTACTACACCGAACCGAATCCCCTTGACCTGCTCACCACAGACCCCCTGGGAACTAATCAGTTTGCAGTCATCTATGATTTCCAGCCTGGGGTGGATACGATCCAGCTCCACGGCAAAAAGGAAAATTACCAGTTGGTGCAGGTTAATAATTTAACGATTTCAGGCATATCCGGCGTTTCTGGCTATGCTCTTTTCTCGATCGAGACGGGCGTGCCTGAT
>JBAUTA010000165.1:0-4490 GCA_049581985.1 Kovacikia sp. | reverse complement strand
AAGCGATGGGCGTTAGGGCTGGGGAGGGACGATCGCTTCAACCTCTGTCTGGGGAGATAACAGAACGACAGGAGTAGCCTTTCCTGCTTCCAGGGCGATCGCAGGTTCGGATGGCGCTATGGCAGGAAGCGTTGGGGTGGGGTATAGCCACCCGGCAAACAATTGGGTCATCCGCGGCATAATCACATAGGTCATGCTGGGAATCGCAATTGCTGTCACCGTCAAAGTCCGAAATGCGATCGGGAGTGGGCTTAGCGCATCCTGCAACAAAGTAGAAATGAGGGTAATTAATGGAAAAACGGCAAGCCAGCTCACCACCGCCATTTTGTAACGGGGTGGGGGAGTCATCGTAGATTGACCTGGCAACGTAAACCAGGTTTCTAAACCTGTGAGAACCTGAATCTGGGGTGGACTTTGGGTCAGAGGTTCCGCCTGGGCAAACCACTGCTGGCGCTCCTCAGACTCTTCCCAGCGCCGCAGATTAGTCAAAGAATCGAATTTGAAGATAATCCGGTATTCGGAACTGGCCGCGTTGGCAGGACGAAAGATATTTGCTCCTAAATGTCCTTCATACTTCATGCATGCAGCATTTACCCCCGCTAAAAAAGCTTCAAATTCGGCTTCTTTCCCAGGTTTTACCCGCCGCGCAATGGAGACGGTAACGGGTATATCACTAGTTTCGGAGGTTGAGTTAGACATCGCAACGACTCTCACAGCTTCATCAGCACAACCTTTAGCAGTCTGGAGATTAATAGCCTATGGAGATTAATAGCCTATGGAGATCAATAGCAAGACAGGGATAAGTTATAGCCGTAGTCATGCTGGTTAGGACAGGGTGCAGGGGTAGAACCCCTGGCTGGGGGCTTTGCCCCCACTCCCCCCTTTATCCGCTGTCCTAATCAAACTGGCGACAGCTATAGAACGGGGGGCAGGGGCTTTGCCGTGAGCGCGACTCGCCTGACCAAAACTCCTTAGCCAAACTCCTCAGTCAAACAGTTTAACCTTCTACCTGGGGATAAGGCCCCCTCCCGCCGCTGATGATTAATGACGCCTACCTGGGTACTCGCTGACTTCTGACAGCCTAAAAGCATGGCATTGTTGCTTTACAACCCCTAGAAATCGGAGAAGAGGCGATCGCCTCTTCCCCTTAACTCACGCCATCCAAAACAATTAAACTCATTTCCCGAACAGGTGAAACAAAATTTGCCGGAAATAGAGGGATCCGATTTGAAGGATGAGCAAAATTTCCCTTAAAGACCTTGTCCCCAGAGTATTTTGCTATTAAAGAAGATATAAGACTGCAATAACCGGGGGTGCAACAGAGGGAGAACTTTCGTTGAAATTGGATCAGAGTCCATAAAAATTTCCCCTTCTCCAATTCAAACTAATTTTAAAGTCTATCCAAACTGGCTGTCAGCGTCGTGGGATTAGCCAAGGTCATTGGCAGACTACCTGTCTGGGTATCACCTCCAAAGGTGATCTCTTCTACGTTACCGGGTTCACCCAACCGTTTTGCCTGACCATCATTAAAGCTAACGATCACCCCTCCAGCATCGCCAGCCCGCAAAGTTAGGCGCTTATCAGCAGCCCAAGTTCGCTGAGTCCCCTCTGGCAAAACCCCCTCGTATTCCGTCTTACCATCTACTACCACTCGAATCCAGGATTGTGCCGTTAGGGTTAAACCAACCCGAATAGGTTTCTGAGAAACAGTTGAAGGAGTGGTGGGTTGAGCCGATGGGACTTTGGGCAGAGAACCGCGCTGTTGGGCCGGACTGGGGGGGCCGATCGGTACACCCGGCATACCTGGAGTTACTTGAGTTTGAGGGAGGGAATCCGTTACCCCAACCATCTGGGGTGTCGTAGAACGGTTCAATAAAAAGGAAAGTCCACCAACCGCACCCATCACCAGTAGCATATACAACAGGTACAGATGGAGCGGGCGTAGCTGCGCCTGGATTGTTCCCCGCCAGGAAGTCTCAGCCACGATCAGATCCATACCCGTGGGAAAAGCACTGGCAAACTCAGCCCCATCCATGCCAATGACATCCGCATAACGCCTGATAAAACCTTGAATATAAACAGGCTCAGGCAGTTGATCTAACTTACCTGCCTCGATCGCCGCCAATAGCCGCGCTGGAATCATCGTCTTGGCAGCAATCTGTTGCAAAGACATTCCTTGACTCTGGCGCAGCTGACACAGGTGAGAACCTAGCTCCATAAGCTTTTTTGCCTGTTCTCTATCCATTTGGAGAGTGTGGTTATTCATTGGCAGTCTTCCTCCTCACAGGCATCCTTACTGATGTTAGGTCAATTTGAGCTTTCAAGAAACCGATCTCAAAATCTTTCAAGGGACGATAGCAACCAGCAGGCAGAAATGGCATTTCAGGCGGATTTAGCGGATTTAACTGAATGGGACCGATCGCTGTGCGGTGGAGATCGATGACTGGATGTCCCAGTTGTTCGGCGACTCGTCGAATTTGCCGATTCCTGCCCTCCTTCAACACGATTTGCAAAAGAGTTTGGTGATCCAGATGACACTCTAACAAATCAACCTGGGCTGGCAAAGTTCTGCGATCAGACAGCATTACCCCTTGACGCCATTGCTGCAAAATTGATTCTGATGGATACCCCTCTACCCAAACCTGATAGGTTTTGGGGATGTGATAGCGCGGATGGGTCAGACAAAAAGTCAAATTACCATCATTGGTTAACAGTAATGCACCCGTTGAGGCTACGTCTAGACGTCCGACGGGGTGAATTCCAAGTCCTCCCTGCAGATCATCCGGGGTAAGCAGATCTAAAACAGTCCGCCGCCCCCAGGGATCAGTACAGGTGGAAACAACTCCAGCAGGTTTATTGAGTAATAAATAGACTGGCTGGGGGCGATCACCCGATCGAAGGGGGACTCCATCCACCTCGATCTGATCCTGCTCAGGGTCCGCTTTTTGACCAAGTTGAACCACTGCCCCATTCAACCGGACTCGACCTGCCAAAATCATTTGCTCAGCCTGACGGCGAGATGCAACTCCCCACTGAGATAAAATCTTTTGTACTCGATCATCCATCGACAAACTGTCCCAAAAGCCTGAGGTGGAATAATAACCAACGATAGGGGGGCGGTGAAACCGCCTCTTTCATACGGGTAAGGACTGGTACGGGGTTTAGGGGTTTGCGTCCCCTGGCTTTCACACAGCTGAGAACCACTATAATAACGATCCTATTGGGTCGATTGGGATTATGAAAGGAGTTTTCCGCTGGGGCAAGGCTTTCACACCTCCCTCTAGTCACTAATTTCCCCCATGAGCTGGGGTTGCTATAGATAGGAGTGACAGAAGGTAAGGAGGAAAGCAAGCTCGGAAGATTTTACGCCCCATCCCTTCTTACAGCGGTTTTAGAATGGTTAGCCCCCTCTGTAAAAACAAAACAAAAACAAAACACTTCCCTGGCTGAGGGTGAGTAGGGTGGACATAGTCTACCCCACCGCAAGCGGCTGTCATAGGAGTAGCTGCTTCGATAAACGCCATTACCTGAGCAGGGGTAAGTAAGTCAGGTATATATCAATACTACAGGAAAGTTTAAGGATTCGTTGCGACACTTATGCTACCTCGGAAGGTAAAACTATCTGTAACCAGGCTCCTTGGGTTTCGGGATGATTGCTGGCTTTTACAGATCCGCCGTGGGCCTCTACAATTTGTCGGACGATCGCCAATCCCAATCCGCTGCCGCTATTTGCCAAAGCTGGCTGTTTAACGCGCTCCGATTGAGTATTTAGAGAACGTCCAGTAGCATCATTTCTGGAATATTCCCCTAACGGAACGTTCATCATTTCCAATCCAGTATTGTTTCGGGTACGGGAGGGGTCTGCCCGGTAGAAGCGCTCAAATACGTAGGGAATCGCATTCTCTGGGAATCCAGGCCCCCAATCGATGACTTCTAAATGCACTGACCGGGCTGATATTGCTTCGATCGGGGCGATGGGATTAACTTGAACCCGGATTTTCTGCTGGGCTGGGCTGTATTTAATGCTGTTGTCCAATAGGTTCAGCAAAGCTCGATGGAGCCTTGACTCATCCGCTTGGATCAAGAGTTGGACGGGTCCCCGGTACTCCAGTTGAAGTTGCTTTCTTTTTGCCAACGGTTCTAAACTCGACCATGCAGATTGGATCAGCCAGGCGAGATCTATCGTTTTAAGCGTTAGTTGAGGAGTGGGGTGGGATTCTAACTGGCTCAGATCTAATAGGTCCTGCACTAGATTGCTGAGACGAATGGTTTCTTTGAGCAAATGATCAGCCCAACCTCGGAGGGATACTTCTAATCGCGGTTGGATGGTTTCAATCACCAGTCGAATCGAAGTCAGCGGAGTTTTGAGTTCGTGAGCTACATCAGAAATCCAGCGATCGCGCTGCTGCGCCAGGGACACGGCTTCCTGGCGATTCTCCAAAAAGACCCCCACGCTCCCCTGCTGCAAGGGAAACCCATAAGCCCTTAAG
>JBAUTA010000164.1:0-2022 GCA_049581985.1 Kovacikia sp. | reverse complement strand
GATCAACGGCGGGGACATGCCGTTATTTCTAGTAGAGCAATTTGTGTGACAGAAACTCTGTTCAGTCAGACTTTCGCCCATCGATCTTCCATTTCCCACCTTAACGCTGAAATGTGAAAGATCTATGTGATACCTCGGCAGCTTTAGACACAATAACTACAATCAGGTTTTCCAGGAAAATAAATAACAGGATTATGTTTTAACCAACCAATAAGCTTGATATGATGCCCCAGATAGATCTTCAGCTTCTACTTGATAGAAGGATTCCCAACCCGAGCGCAGAAATTGTACGTATAAACACTAGTGTTTTATATAACTTGATTTGCAAAGCAAGCCTAAACCTTTATAAGTAGCTGGGTGCCATTCCACTGACAATGATTTGGGGGGTGGAGGGGGTTTCCCTGCCCAATCGCCCCTAACCACCCCTTCCGATCATTAATGACACTTTCTAAGAAATGAGATTTCGAATAAGCATAAGTATTCATCGGGTAGGTCTAATTTCTGGCGTTGCCGAATGGTGGGATGAATCAGATAGGGGCAGGAACATCCCAGAATTTGAGATAGTGAAGTAGCAAGCGAATTGCATGCCTCAGCATATTTGCGGATTTAGAATAACACAAGGTCTTGCGATGCAATCGCGCTAGATAATGCCGTAACCGTGTGTTTTCACCTTCCACTCGGATCTTGTAGGTCTTACTGACAATCTGATCGCCATCGAGAATGAAACTCGGATAGACTGACCAACCATCCGTAACATAGAAATAGCATTGCCACAGTTTCACAATCGCCCATAAGGGTTTAAATGTTGCAGCACTATGGTCGCCTAAGAGTGCATCCCACTTTTGCAATGAGCATAAATGCTTAAATCCGGTTTTCTGCGACGGAGCTACACTTTGAGCAGGTCACCTACCTAGCAAGAGACTTATGGACGCTGACAAAAAAGCCCAAATTCAAGCTCACGCTCAAGAGATGGTAGCCTTATTGTATGAAGAAACTGACCTGGAACAAGTGAAAACATTAGCAGGGATTGAGGAGGCAGTGCGAAAGCATGTGCTTAAGTATGGCGCGACAATAGTATTGGCTCAACCGACAATTACGTTGCCCACCCCAAACTTTCCAAGTTAGAGATCACTTTCTGATTTGCAAACCGGATCAGATCGCATTGTTCGATTCATCGATTGTGATCAAACGAGAACATCAAAGAAAAGACACTAGTACACTGCGGCGTAAATTCGGCTACGCTTAGGAACGTCAGTTACCCGGAGTTCCGCATCAACTGTGCCATTACCATTACCTGAAGGATCTAGCACAACCCGTGTGTGAAGCGGATCGAAACTTGAACAAACAACTCAAGCATCGCATCCGGCGACTACGTTCGGTGGAGCAGTTAGCCGCAATGCGGTCTGAGTCTGAGGGGAGCGGGGTTATCCGGGATTACAGTGTCGCGATGCGCCAGGTGATGTTGCAAGGGGGGGAAGTACCCGCTTGACCCACCAGGGTTGAAACTGTTTGAGCATTTGCAAGCGATTGACGCCTCGCTAGAACGGGACTTGGAGAAGCATCCATCCGAGTTATTAGAGCACTTACGCCAACGGTTGTCATTCTTGTCAGAATATCAATCTCGCTACGAAGAGATCAAGACTGGATTTGACATCATTCATGACATTGCGAAAGTCTTATCAATGCCTCAGAGTGAATCTCAATCTCAACAGCAACTGATGGCATTGATTGAGCGACAGACCCAGAAGTTCCAAACTGCGGCAGCCTCAGCCCTCAACACCTGGGTCACCCATTTTGCCAAAATTACTCAGGCATTCGTTCCCAAACTCTTTACGTACCAACGGCAACCCCGATTACCTTGCACGAATAATGCCCTAGAACTGTTCATCGGCCAATTGAAGAAAACACGGCGTAAAGCCACTGGCAGGAAAACGACGCAATCGTTCATTCTCCGGGAAGGGGCATGGGTGGCAAGGCTGCTGAGTTTACCCGCTCCGATGGATTGGGCCGATGCCTTTGCTC
>JBAUTA010000163.1:0-5122 GCA_049581985.1 Kovacikia sp. | reverse complement strand
CTGACAAAGCGTTGAAGCAGCTGGTAAATGCATTTTGATGAGTATACCCTAGGGAGGATGTCAAACCTCAAGCACATGGCAATGGAATGTAACAAAAAATTCACGAGATTTCTCCTAGACTGTGGCGCGATGTCTTAGTAAAACCTGAGATATCCCTGATGCGATGGGAATACTTAGACAAAGGTTCTGCAACCCATTAGGCGCATGTGGCGACGGCTCAAGAATATTTTTCATAGCTTTAGAACTTACGCTGACCTCAGCCCTGATATCAGCACTCGACGGCGTGTGAATCAGTTCTTGCGGACTCGTCCTGCTCTCAGCGCGAATGAGTGGTTTGAACAGTTCTGGCGATCTAAGGCAATTTCAAAACAGGTAACAGATTTTATTTATCTCTATATGCAAAAGCATACAGGTTTAGAATTTGCCCGAGTTCAACCCCACGACCGACTGAGCGAGGATCTTCAGATTCCCGCAGTCTGCTGGTTTGATTGGGAAATCTACTTCTGTAGAGATTTTAATGAGCGGTTTGCTAAGGATCTCAGTGATCACTTTGATCCCCACGCACTTTCCACCATAGATGACCTGGTAGTTTTTTTGAACCAGCAACTGCTTTCAGCCAACCATTTTTTAAAGGGTGATGGGTAAGGGAAGGGACGCGGGGGGAGGAAGGGTGTAAAGAGGCTATAATCTTATTTCCCGTCCTTTGTTTCTTTTTCTATCCCCTATCTTGTTCAACTGCTTGACACTCCTGGGACTTGAGCTGTTAAGATAAACAAGGTCATTCATTGGGACGTCGCCAAGTGGTAAGGCAGCGGGTTTTGGTCCCGCCATTCCTAGGTTCGAATCCTAGCGTCCCAGTTTTCAAAGCCCGAAATTTGAAAAGCCCGAAATTTGAAAAGCCCGAAACTTTCAAGGTCTAAGGGCTTTTTTTAATGGCACAAACATCGCCAGGTCAATCGCAGTTCTAGATCATGGGTGAGAGCGAGAAGCTTCGTGAGCAAAAAAAATTGCAGAAATTCTTGCTTCTAATCCAGATTGGATCGCTATAGAAAGGATGAAGATTTGCAGGCGACCCGGCTAGAGAATCGTTATAGTACGGTAAAAGCGACTTAACAGAAGCAATTTGACAACCGTCCAAGTCAAATAATTGGAAACATGCAGAGAAACTGAACACAAGTAATCCGTTTGGGGAATTCTGCTTAAATAGGCTACAGCCTGCACTTTATAGATGATTGAATTCTAAGAAGGGGATTTGAACCAGTACGATTAATTTATTCCCTGTTCATATTGATTTCCAAGTAAAGCAACTGATTCTAACCCTCCCTAGCGGGAATTGAGGCACCCCACCATGCTTGTCTGTCCCCAATGCCAGTTTGAAAATCCAAACACAAATAAGTTTTGTCAGGAGTGTGGCGCTTCGCTGACTCAGAATGTTTGCCCTGACTGCGATCGCCTGGTCCCTTTTGATTCTGTGAAATGTTTAGCCTGTGGTGCGACCGCAGGGGTCACTTGGCGGGCGATTCTGGTGGGTCATCCGACACAACTGGCTAAATTTGCGCCTGTCGGGACTGCCAGTGATGGGGAAAATTCGGCAGCCACTCCCTGGTTAGATACTCAAAAACGCTATCGGGTTCTAGAATCGCTGCTTCCAGCATCCAAGGGTTTAGCTGATGAAAAGCAGTTTAGGGTTTTAGACTGCCAGCCATTTCAACGGACTCTTGTGGAATTGCTGACCAGGCAAGAAGAAACCCTGCCACCGGAGGAACTGCCAGCAGCAGCGAATTCAGCTCCTTCCCCGACGGTTATCTCCGATTCAGTAACGTCTGCAAAAGCGATCGCCCAGCCCTATCTGGCTCTGGAAGATCACTATTGTCAGGCGTTACCCATTCTTCATGACGCTTGGCAACAGAATGGGGTGAAAATCCTGCTATTGCAAGACCGTTCCCAATTCACCTTGTTGGTTGATCTTTGGCTTAACGAAGAACTGGTACTGCCCCAACTTCAGGTCTTGCATTGGCTCTACGAAATGGTGGAATTGTGGAGCCTGCTGGAGCCTTTACATTATCAGCAAAGTCTGCTGGAAACCGATAACCTACATGTGGATGAAGACCAGGCGATTTGTCTGCAACGACTGTATGCAAACCCCACCCAGGCACCCCTGACCCTACAAAATTTGGGTCAGTTCTGGCAAGGTCTGTTTGCTCAGACCAAACGCACCCAATTTGGTTCAATCTCCTTATTGCTGGCTGAACTAGAAGCTGGACAATTATCCACGGTTACTGATTTACGGTCTTACATTGAAACGATCGCTTACGAACTTCAGATCAATCAACCTGAAGCTGAAATAAACCCCGATTTTGAGAACATGGAATCTGCCAATCTCCCAACCAATGCTCCTGCCCTAGAAGTAGAAGGGACTCCCAGCCATTCTGCGGATGTTAGCGCTTCGGTCGCTCCTACCCGATTGGAGGTTCATCCAGAAGATATTTCCACCGCAGTAGACGACGATGGCGCGTTTGACAGTGATGATGACTTGCCAACCGTTGTCTTACCTATGCAGTTGTTCAATCTAGAGGATGCCGGTCGAACTGATATCGGTCGGCAGCGGGATCACAACGAAGATTACTTTGGCATCGAAACTCAGGTTGCCCGGTTAGAAAGTCCTTCCGGCAAAACAGTTCACGTCCGGAATCTCTACATTCTGTGTGATGGCATGGGAGGTCATGCCGGGGGTGAAGTTGCCAGTGCTCTGGCAGTGGATACCCTACGTCAATTTTTTGAGGAAAAGTGGCAAAACACGCCTTTCTCGACAAGCGCGAACAATCTGCCCGGACCAGATGTGCTGACTGAGGCTGTTCAACTGGCCAACAAAGCGATTTATGACGTCAACCAGAAAAACGCCCGTTCCGGCAGTGGTCGCATGGGGACAACTCTGGTGATGTTATTGGTGCAAGATACGGAGATTGCCATAGCCCACGTGGGAGACAGTCGTCTCTATCGTTATACGCGCAAGCGAGGTTTAGAACAAATCACGGTCGATCACGAGGTAGGACAGCGTGAAATTCAGCGCGGGGTTGATTCAGATATTGCCTATGCTCGCCCCGATGCTTACCAACTGACTCAAGCACTCGGACCCCGCGACGAACATTTCATCAAGCCTGACGTCCAATATTTGGAACTGAATGAGGATGCCTTGTTGCTGCTCTGCTCCGATGGGCTTTCAGACAATGACTTACTGGAGAAGCACTGCAAAACCCATGTGGAACCGCTGTTAAGTTCGCAGAATAATCTAGAGCAGGGGGTTAGCCAACTGATTGACCTGGCAAACCAATACAATGGGCATGACAACATTACAGCGATCGCCATCCGTGCCAAGGTGCGGCCAAATCTAGAACATCTTAAATAAGCGGTGGTAAGGCTACTAACCTGGTAACTGTTGTGATCCCATGCACCCTCTCCCTAAATCCCTCGCCCAAAATAGGCGAGGGCCTTTCAATTCGCCTCCCCTTCTCCCATGCCCCCTCCCCTATCCCCAACCCCCCTGTCGGCTAGCAGATCGAAACGAAAGTTTGAAAGGGGTGCAGGGGTGGAACCCCTTCTTGGGGGCTTTGCCCCCAAACCCTCCTGTTGCAAAATTTAGTGTTTGCAACACTAGCCGTCCGTCAGGATAGATTTGAGGAGCCACTCAAATTTACAAATCCCTTATCCCCAGGTTTTGAGAGTTTTCAACCTTTTAAAATAGTCTCGACATACCACTAGCGGCTAACAGCCAGTAGCAATGGTTATCCTGACCCTACTTCATCCCCAGCAATACACGCCTTTAAAGCAGTGGCGTTTTGAAGCCGAGTCCTTAATTCGAATTGGTCGCGCTTCCGATAACCACGTGGTTCTTGAAGACCTGCTGGTTTCCCGGCTTCATCTGGAACTGCGACGAAAAGACTTGCCAGGGCAACGGCCAGTTGCTCCAGCTCAAACCCAATGGCATTTGACTAACCACAGTTCAAACGGCACCTTTGTCAATGGCTGTGTGATGTCCCAGGGAATTGTATTGGACAATGCCACAATCCAGTTAGCGCAAGGGGGACCCCTCCTCCGATTCCAACTTATGGTGGCATCGAAAACAGAACCAAATCTTGTGCCAGCTAGCCCGTTGCCTCAACTGCCGATGATTTCCCAATCCGTGCTGGCAAACTCTGGTGTTCAGAGAAAGGGATTAGTCTGTACCCATGCGGGCAATGCTGCAGGTAATTTATTTTGCATTCATTGCGGTCAACCAGTCAAAGTTGAGAAAACTATCCGCCAATACCAGGTGTTGCGAGTCCTGGGAAGGGGGGGAATGGGCACGACTTATCTGGTATGGAACCCTGATATGACGAATGCCGCAGTTCCTAGAGCCGGATTACAGGTGCTCAAGGAAATGAATGCGGATATGGTACGAATTCCCAAGGCTCAAGAACTGTTTGAGCGGGAAGCAAATACCCTCAAAACCTTAAATCATCCAGGAATCCCGCGCTTCTACGACTTTTTCGTTGAGCGGGGCAACAAATATCTCGTCATGGAGTTGTTGCATGGACAAGATCTGGAGAAGTGGGTTCGCCGCAATGGACCTGCTAGCCTCAAGCAGGCGATCGCCTGGATGATTCAGACCTGCGAAATCCTGGAATATCTTCATAGTCGCGAAGTACCGATCATTCACCGCGATATCAAACCAGGCAATCTGCTGGTTCAAAATTTAACCCATCGCATTGTGGTGCTAGACTTTGGCGCAGTCAAAGCAGTTGGAATGCCTTCCAGAACTCGCATTGGTGCAGAGGGATATAGTGCCCCGGAACAAAACCAGGGACGACCTGTAACCCAATCCGATCTCTATGCCATTGGCCCCAGCCTGGTATTTCTACTAACAGGAGAAAATCCTCTCCGGTATTTCAAGAAGCGAGGACCAGGATACAAATTTTTCCTGGAGGGAGTTCCCACAATTCCCCGATTGCTCAGGGATGTGATTGAACGAGCAACCGAATTTCAGCCTGGCAACCGCTATCAGACCGCAAGAGAATTAGCTCAAGCGCTTGCAAACTGCTTTTGAAAAGCTAAGGGATAAAATTTTTAGGTTTTACCCTTTAGC
>JBAUTA010000162.1:0-2744 GCA_049581985.1 Kovacikia sp. | reverse complement strand
ATTTTTCCTTCGCTATCATTTCGTGACCAAACTAAATAGTGCTAGGTATTGCCGATCGCGGGAACACTCCCCTCCCCAGGCCACCAGACCTATTTCGCCAGTGCCCTCAGGGTGACGCCCTCATGCTGAAGCAACCATTGTTTGCGGTCTAAGCCACCGGCATATCCGGTTAGTTTTGCGTTTGCGCCGATGACCCGATGGCAGGGAAGCACGATCGCCACTGGATTCAGTGAATTTGCCATGCCAACAGCACGAGAGGCGGTCGGTTTACCAATTTTTTCAGCCAGTTCCCCATAGGTTGTCACCGTTCCCAACGGAATCGATCGCAACGCCAGCCAAACCTGCTGTTGAAAGAAAGTTCCCCCCGTGCTTACGGGAATTTCATCTAAACTCCTTAAGTCCCCCACCAGATAGGCTTTGAGGCGATCGCTAAATCCCTGCGGATTCACTTTTTTCATCAAGCGAACCGACCCATAGCGTCTTTCTAGCAGGTTCATCAGACGGGATTCATAGTTGCTAAAGTCCAGCGCACAAAGCCTTTCACCATCCGAAACAAGCAGAATTTGCCCAATCTCAGAATCAACGGTGTCCGTCAACAATTCAATCGCGCCCATAGCCTCATTTGTTGGGAAATCAACAGCGCCAATCACAGCATCAATCAATCGTTTACCCCCAGGGAAAGCAGGTAAACATATTTAAATTTAATTATACGCAGGGATTAAGCATAGTCAGCCTTTTTCGGCACCCGATCATCCTACGCAAGCAGGCTATAGCCCTTTTCAAGGGTGTGAGTTACAGTGGGGCGCGAAGCACCCTCACTGTAACTCACATTTCTGTACTTCACCCAAGTGCAAACCGCTATAGGGCAGGAAATAAAGGGGTGTAGGGGCTTTTCGCTCCCAGCCAGGGGTTACCCACCCATCTCCATCCTGCGATCCAGGCATATTGACACTCCCTAGCAGGCGGAGCACAATATTAGTAAGTACTTACACAACTATTATGGATAGCTCAAAACAAGGGGTTGCAAAAACGCGCGATCGCCTGCTTCAAGCGGCAATCAAGGTTCTTGCAACGGAGGGAATCACGGGGGCAACGACCCGTGAGATTGCCCGCGTTGCAGAAGTGAGCGAAGTCACCCTATTTCGCTACTTCAAAAATAAAGAACAACTCCTGAGCGAAGTTTCTCAGCGCATTACCGCTCTGCAAACAGAAGCCCTTGCCGATCAGGAAGAATGGACTCAAGACCTGTCCCGCGATCTACTGCACGATGCCTGGCTTTACAACAACATGCTGGAAGAGCATGAAGCCCTGGTGCGAATGTTTATTGGCGAGGCCCATCGGCATCCTCAAGATGCCCTTCGAGTCTTACAAGAATCTGCTATCTCTCTGCGAGAAAAGTTGATCGCCTATTTACAAGCCAGCGTCGATCGGGGCACCGTTCGCCCTGACGCGGATCTGCCCCTGGTGGTAGATCTGTTTACTGGCATGCTGCTCTCTGGAATGTTGCGCCGTTGCACCGTCCCTATCCCACGGGGGTACAGCCGCGAGCAATACGTTGAAGGATGCGTTGATCTATTAGTTCGCAGCATTAGTCCAGAAGGCGTGAGGACCCTGGGAGAAGGCAAAGGGTAGAGTTAGTGAGCAAGAGATCCATGCAGCCAAACCAATCTAAGGGGCACAATCAGGGGCACAATAAAGGGCATAACGTTGAGCCACAAACAGATCCAACCGTTGTTCAACAGGGTAGAAAGCTAGATGAAGCGATGCATCTAGATCAGGATTTAAACAATGAAGAAAGCAATGGGGATGGCAAAGCGATCGATGCAAGGTCAGAACCCAAATTTGCTGCCTCAAATCAACGGAAATGGCTACTACTGGTAGGAACGATCGCCCTTGTGATTGGAGCCGTAGAAGGTTGGCACTGGTGGCAATTTCAGCAAACTCACATTCGCACCGATAACGCTCAAATTCAGGGCCATCCCTCTCCCATTTCCGCCAGAATTACCGCAACGGTACAAAAGGTTCTGGTCAAAGATGGGGACTATGTCAAAGCAGGACAACCGATCGTTGTCCTAGAAGACAAGGACTTAAACCTGAAAGTTCAGCAGGCGGAAGCGCAATTAGCCATTGCCCAAGCCCAGTTACAAAGTGCGGTAGATACGATGCCGCTTACCAGCCAAACCAACACCACCCAGATTCAACAATCCCAGGCAAAGCTGTCATCCAGCCAATTTTCGATCGGTGCAGCCCAGGCTGAAGTGGCCGAGGCCAAGGCCGCAATCAAAACCAATCAGGCAAAGGTCGTTCAGGCACAAACCGCAGTCAATAAAGCCCAGGCAGATTTTCGGCGGTATGAAGTTCTGTTTAAACAAGGGGCGATCGCAGCCCAACAATTTGATGCGGCGCGTGCTGCCTACAAAGATACCCAAGCAAATCTGGCGGCGGCTAACCAAACGGTTGCCCAATCTCAGGCAGCCCTAAAAAATGCTCAAGCCCAGTTCCAAAAATCCCTGGCTGATGCAGAAGCGGCTCAAGGGCAGTTAGCAGAAACTAAAGTTTCTAGACAAACCGTGGTGATTCAGCGGGATCAGCAGCAATTAGCGCGGGCTCAAGTCAAGCAGGCAACCGCAGCATTGGCGCTTGCCCAGCAACAACTGGCCTACACTCTGGTTAAAGCACCCGTGAGTGGGTATGTGGGTGAACTAACCGCTCAAGTCGGGCAAAAGGTTCAGGCAGAACAACCG
>JBAUTA010000161.1:0-8047 GCA_049581985.1 Kovacikia sp. | reverse complement strand
GTTTCAGAGCACGGGCAACATCCAGTGGATCGTTCTGAATCAGCACCAGATCGGCAGATTCGATCGCTACATTGGTTCCCGCACCGATCGCCACACCCAAATCAGCTTCCAGCAATGCCGGAGCATCATTGATGCCATCACCCACAAAGACCGTGGGAGCTTCCTTTTTAAGCGATCGCACAATCGAGGCTTTATTCTAGGACAACACCCGCGCCTAGTAACGCTGAAAGCCCAAAGCGTTGGCTACCGTTTTTGTAGCGGCAGTATCTGGCAAATTGGACAGGACGAGCCTCTCCGGTTTCGCTGTCACAGTGGGCACTCCTTCACGACGAATGTGTTCCTATCAAAGCAAACACAAAATATTGAAAATTTGTTGTGGACAATGAATTAACGGCTTTGCTACGTACCGAATCATTGCAGAAACAGAGGAAAAGCAGTCAGAATTATGACAGAGGCCGTTGTAGGAGACGCTACTTTTAGAGCCTATCTCTTTTAGGGGACGTACAGCAGCATCATGGTGACTATTATGATGGAATGTCTGTAAGAATTACCTTAGAACCAACCAGCAAAGGCTTACAGAAGTTCAAACCATTAAGGAATAAGATTATGCCTTTCAATCTGTCTAAAGTGTTTTTAGCAAGTGCGTGTGCTCTCAGTTTAGCTACGCTACCTTTGGCACTCTCCGCCTCAGCTCAAACAGGTAATTCGGGTTCAACAACTACCCCTAGCACAACCACAACGGCTCCTAACAGTGGTACTTCGGGTACGACCACTGCTCCTTCTAATGCTACTGGCGCTATGTCTAGCCAAGGCGTTGATTCTACAAGAGACGATCGCGGCTTTGATTGGGGTTGGCTTGGTTTGCTCGGCTTACTAGGTTTAGCAGGTTTAAGGCGTAAGCCTGAGCAAACTCAAGTATATCGCGATCCTAACGAGGTAAGTCGTCCTGGTTCTAGAATCTAACCTAATGTAGCGCTCTAGAGTAACCTTCTTTAACGGGGATGCTGTTCAATTAAGTTTGAGCAGCATCCTTGTTAGTTGATGTTAGAGTGCTAGGTTAGGATCACGGATTAAATAAGATCGAAAGTTGAGTCCTGGGAAGGGGCGTACGGCCGTGCGCCCGTACAGAGAAAGATCGACGTGATTTAATTCTCGTTCCTAAGGGTCAGAAAATTCCTCAAAGCCAAAACCAGAATGAAATTTCTAGCCAAGGGGATCTACTGCTTAAAGCTGAAACGCCCATTGACTTTTTCGCCCTTAATGTCCGACAGAATCGCTACTTTATAGTCTCCGGGCGCAGTACTGGGTAACTTGGCCGTATAGTGCTTTTCCGCCGGATCATACTCAAACGCCAGCGATTTCTGAGAGCCATCGGGTGCCTGGACTTGCCCTGTGATCTTCGCATTGGGCACGGTTTCATGCTTTTCACCTTTTTGCAAAAACACATCCATATGCGTTTCACCCGATTCCTTACCGAGCAGCAGTTCCAGGTGATAGTCACCCACCTCTACTACTTGCCCGCCCTGTCCACCGTGCTTTTGTTCAGAAGGCATTTTGTCAGACGCCATTTTATCTGCACTAGCCGGAGCCGCTGACTCGGATGGTTTGGGTTCAGCCGCTGTGGTTGCCGCAGAACTGGGGCTACTGGCTTGATTGCTGCCGCTACTGCAAGCGCCCAAAAACAGTACGCTGAGACTCGCGACGGTGATTACTACAGATTTGAAAGTCATCATTTTACTCCTGTTGGATGAACGAGGATGAAACATCTAGTGAGCTGGATGGCTAGGGACGTGGGTTCCACTGAGTAAATCCGGCTGCATGGTGGGTTGCGCTGGATGGGGCAGCAGAAACCGTCCGAACTGGGAATATAGAGCTGGAATGACCAAGAGCGTTAAGGCGGTGGACGTGAATAACCCACCCAGCACAACGACTGACAATGGCTGTAAAATTTCTTTGCCTGCGCCCCCCGCAAACACTAACGGAGCTAACCCTAACGCAGAGGTAAATACCGTCATCAAAATCGCATTGAGCCGTTCCATAGATCCTTTGACCAGCAGGTCTTTTAAGGGCATTCCTTCAACAGACTTGGTGTTGTAGTTGTCTACTAACAGCAAGCCGTTACGGGTCGCAACGCCGAACAGAGTGACAAATCCGACGAGAGAGGCGATCGACAGAATGCCCCCGGTCACGGCTACTGCGAGCGCGCCCCCGACTAATGCCAGCGGCAAATTAATCATGATCATGGCGGTAGAAGGAATCGATTTGACCGAGAGATACATGATGACGGTGATGACGACGAAGGCGATCGCGCTGTAGAGCAAAATACTTTGGGTTGATCGTTCCTCGGCCTCAAACTGTCCGCCGTACTGAATGAAGTAGCCAGTGGGGAGTTGCACCTGCTGCTTCACCCTTGCCTGAATTTCATTCACGACCGAGCGCAGATCCTGGCCACTCACGTTAGCAGACACCACCAGCAAGCGAGAAACATTCTCCCGGTTAATCGTATTAGGACCTGTGGCATCCCGGATTTGTGCCACCTGTGCCAGGGGAATTTTTTGCCCATTCGGAGTATCGACTAACAGGTTGGCGATCGTGGCAGCATTATTGCGGGCTTCTGGTTTTAGCCAGACCATCAAATCAAAGGTCTGCTGTTGCTCTAAGACTTGAGAAACCACTCGCCCATTCAGGGCAGTTTGAATGGTTTTGGACAACTCTCCCACCGTCAGCCCATAGCGACTGGCAGCCACTCGGTCAAAAATGATCTGAACCTGGGGGACAGGCACTTGCATCTCTGGTTGTAAGTCCACAATCCCATTAATCGATTGCATGGCTGCCGTCACTTCTTCGCCAATATGGCGTAGTTCCGCCAAATCAGGACCGAACACTTTGACGGCGATCGCGCTTCTCACACCGGATAGCACCTCATCCATTCGGTGTGAAATAAACCCGCCAATATTGGGTGCAACCCCTGGTAATCGCGCAAACTCCTGGCGTAGTTTTTCAATACTGCCTTGGCGGTCTTTCAGGCCTGCTTCGCTCAGCTCTACATCCAGGTGGGCACCATTGACTCCAGCCGCATCGGCATCTCCTGGAGCCCGCCCCGATCGGAGTTGCACATGCTGAAAGCGCTTGTCACCTTTCAGGGCATCCTGCATCGCAAACCCAGCAGCGTTTGTGGATTCAAGCGAGACACCCGGATAGAGCATCATGGCATTGACCAGCGATCGCTCCTGAAATTCCGGCAAGAAAATACGTCCAAAGGTGGGCACGATAATCAGCGTGGCAACGAGCATCGCGACTGATGCGGCTAAGACAATACCAGAACGACGCATCGAGAAATGCAGCAAAGGCATATAGAGCCGTTTGAAGCCACGTGCCACCCAGGGTTCGGTTTCTGGCAGATGACCGTGGGGCAGGAGAATTGCACAAAGGGCTGGAGTAACGGTGAGAGCGGTGAGACTGGAGGCGATGACCGCTGCCATATAGCCCAGTCCCATTGGAATAAAGATGCTCCCTTCCACACCACTGAGAGCAAAAATCGGGGCAAAAACAACGATTGTAATCACGGTTGCCCCAAACACCGAATCACGTACCTCCTTACAACCGTCATACACGACTTCTAATAACGGGCGAGGATGGGCAGAGTGTTTATTTTCGCGCAGAGAGCGGTAAACATTTTCCGCATCAACGATTGCATCATCTACAGCCGAACCGATGGCGACAGCCAATCCCCCCAGGGTCATGGTGTTCAATCCCTGTCCAATGAGATTCAGCATCGCTACCCCAATGAGCAGTGACAAAGGCAGGGCAACCAGGCAAATCATCAAGTTTCGCCAATTCATCAAAAATGGAATCAGGATCAGCGCTACGATGATGCTGCCTTCCACCAATGCTTCACGCACGTTCTCGATCGAGGCATCAATGTAATCCTCTTGGCGGAATGTCACCGCTGTTTTGACATCTTTAGGTAACCCTGCCTTAATTTCCTCCATGGCTTGCTCAAGGGCGCGTGTGACGGTTGGTGTATCCGCTTGCGGTTGCTTGTTAATCAGCACCACGATCGCCGCTTTCCCATCCAGGCTGCCATCGCCTCGCTTAATTCCGGCTCCGATCTGAAGATTGGCAACATCGGCCAACCGGACCGGTTTGCCATCCCGTGCCGTAATCACCGATTGCTTCAGGTCTTCGATCGATTCAATGCGTCCAACACCCCGAATCAGCCGTTCGTGGTCGGGGGTAATTAAGAATCCACCCGGTGCATTCACATTAGCGGCTTCGACTGCTTCTGTGACTTGTTGCAACGTAACATTAAATGCTTGCAACTTGGCTGGATCAATGAGTACCTGATACTGCCGGACATCTCCCCCATAGGCAACAACCTGAGCAACACCGGAGACAGCCAGTAGGCGATTGGTCACTTGCCAGTCCACAAGCCGACGCAAGTCCATCAGAGTAGTGCTGTTGCCACCTGGCTTCTGCCCTTCAACCGTAAGCCCAACCATCAGAACGGTACTGATGGGTGAGGTAATGGGTGAAAGTTGAGGCGTTTCAACCCCTTCTGGTAGCTTATTCTGGGTCTGCTGCAACCGTTCAGTCACTAATTGACGTGCCCGATAGATTTCAGTATCCCAATTGAAGATGACTTTGACGACGGATAGCCCAGCCGCAGAGGACGATCTCACGGTTGTCACTCCTGGTGTGCCGTTAATGCCACTTTCAATCGGCAGTGTCACCAGCGATTCCACTTCTTCTGGCGCCAGTCCGGGGGCTTCGGTTTGAATCTCAACTTGGGGTGGAGCAAAACTGGGGAAGACATCTAGCGGCATCTGGCTGACGGTGCGGAAGATCCAAAAGGTCAGGATCAAGGCACCTGAAATCACGAGCCAACGGCGAGCGATCGACCATCGAATAATGGCATCGAGCATGACTGGTTACCCTAATGCAGTTGATGAGGTGATTGAGATTCAGCTTCCAGTTGATCGTGTGCAGACGAAGCCTCGACCAAACTGTGATGGACTGTGGGTTTGGCGGCAGAACCATTGGCATGGTTCTGCAAATCGTACCCATGACCATTACTAGGTGGGATGGAGGCTTTTTGATGTCGGCGGTTGGCCCAGTATGTTCCTGCCCAGAAGGTGCCCGCCGCGATCGCTCCCCCCACTGGAAGCACGACCCACCAGGGTAATGCTCCATTCTGGTTGGTTGGCACGGTTTGAGAAGTTGTGGTGTGAGCATCCGGCTTCGCCCCACTTCGCAACGATTGGGCGTAGAGTTGTGGCGCGCGTTGGGTGACAATGCGATCGCCATCAAACAACCCGTCCGTAACCTCGACGAAATCGCCTGACTCCCTGCCGAGCGTGACTTCTGCGGGTTGAAAGGCACTGCCATTTTGGACAAAGACGATCGTCTTTTTATCGTTCGTTTCCACTAGTGCCGACTTAGGAATGGCTAAAACGGCGGCAGGTGTCCGGTCAGTCAACACGTCCAACTCCACAAACATCCCTGGCTTCAGCGAGCCGTTGGGATTATCCAGTTCCGCCTTGATCGGCACCACACGGCTTTCCCCTTCCACCACAGCACCCACCACGCGAATCCGTCCCTGGAATGCCTTGCCATTGGCGTTCACTCGCACTCCCTGACCAATTTGCACGCGATCGAGGTCTTTCTCGTAGACATTTCCAGAGACTTGCACCACGCGGCTGTTGACGATCGACATTACCTTTTTGCCTGCATCCTGCCCCGATTCGCCTTGCGTCGTTTCCCGATCAGCCACGATGCCTGCGATCGGAGCCGTTAAGGTAATGGTGCCATCGGCATTGGGACTGGCTCCCAGTTGCCGCAGGCGCGCTTGATAGGCCTCGCCACTCAAAGACACCTTGGATTGAGCGACTGACGCCGCAGATTGGGCACGTTGCAGTTGCGCCTGCGCTTGCAAGACCTCCAGGGCACTTTCTGCTTTTGCCAGGGCGGCTTTTGCCTCTGCCAGTTTGGTCTCCGACTCCAAAAAGGTACGGCGCGGAATCGCTCCACTGGCCAACAGTTCACGGTCTTTGTCGTACCGTTCCTGCGCGAAGCTGACTGCGGTGCGTGCTAGCTTGATGTCTGCGGCAACGATCGTGCGCTGTTGGGTCAGATTTTGCCGCGCCAGACGCAAATCTGCGTCCGCTTGCTGCACCGAGCCGATCGCCTCAGTCCGCCGATCCAGCGCGGTCGTTCGCAGTTCTGCCAACTCTGGCGTGGTCATCACGGCTACAGGTTGCCCTGCTTCCACGCGATCGCCCGGATTCACAAGTAGCTTAATCACCGTACCCGTTACCGGAGTGGTGACTTCGACTCGCTGGTTGGGCAGTGCCTCAATCTTGCCCGTCGTTTTGATGCCAAATGCTAATCGTTGACGAGCCACAGGCTCAACTTTCAAGCCCATCCGCTTTGCCGTCTCGGCATCAACCTGAACGGCTCCCGCGGCTTGAGTCGCTTGACCACCAAACTCATTACCATGCCCGCCATGAGCTACGCTCCGGAGCGGTAGGGTGAGTAGCAACAGGCTGAGGAGACTTCCAGAGAGGCGACGAACGAGCGTGGGAGAGCAAAACTGCTGTCGGATACGAGTCATCGGGCGTTTCCTTAAAGAAGAGCAATGATCCATCGTGTAGTGCAAGTCAACGCAAGCAAAGTGCAAGTTGCAGCCTCTCTACTGCTTGTACCAGGCTTGTTGCCACTGCTTCATCTGCTTGATTTCGGCGGTTTGAGAACGAATAATGTCCCGCGCCAGTGTTTGAATTTCAGGACGCTTTGACTTCTGCAAGGCATCCTTTGCCATCACCACAGCACCGTCATGGTGGGGAATCATGGCATTGAGAAAGCGTAGATCGAACTGGTCATCGGCAGCACCCAAAGACATGCTCATCATCATACTTTGCCTCTGCTCCTGCGACATGGGCATGGAGTGCTTCATCTGAGAATCGTAGGCGATCGGCTCGGCACTGGCTTTGGGGTACCAGGCTTGCCGCCACTGTTTCATCTCGTTCAGTTCTTTGTCCTGAGCTTTAATGATGTCAGCCGCCAGTGTTTGGATTTCAGGACGTTTTGATTTCTGCTGGGCCTCTTTTGCCATTACCACAGCACCCTGATGGTGAGGAGTCATCGCATCAATAAAGCGCAGATCAAAGTCGGCATCGGCTGGACCAAGATCCATCGACATGCCGCCATGATTCATAGCACCCATATTGCTATGATCCATACCCTGCATCGCTTGGGCCTCAGTGGCGGCAGGACTGGCTTCTGCCTGATTTTGAACCGATGTAGAGCAGGCACTGAGGACGCTACTAGCTGCGATCGTGCCCAGCGTCAACAGCAGAAAGCCTATTTTAGTTAAGTGGTTGTGCGACATAGACTTGTTGAAATTAAGGTGAAAGGTTAGCAAAAGGAATGTTGTTATTCTGAATGCTCCAGTCTACTGGAGAGTCAAGAATTTGATTACCCAATTGGAAAAGAATGCTAAGGACAGCCCTCAAGAGCAACCCGGAGCACCTTATCAGCGTGGCATAGAGTTATGAAACCAGGATGAAATAGTTGCCGCTCCGAAGTACAAAGCGTCTTTCTCTTGAAAGAGCGACATGATGGCAGCAACACACAATATTTAGGATTTACTACGTGTTTTCTGTTTTCCACGTTCCGGAGAATTAGATCGGGCGATCGCAGGGTTAACTGCCCCCATAGAGCAGAAATGCAAAACTGGAAACCCCGCAAAGCCTTACAGCGCTTGCATTGCTGCCCTTATGCCAGTTTTTGGGGGGGTAGTCCAGGGAGGGAAGGGCGAATCAACGGGCAAGGGTGCTGATGAAGGGGTCACTCCCATTGCTTTTTCCTCACCTCATCCACAAATCGCTTGGCTTCTGCAAGATCCCCGAATACCTTCCGGTTTACCAATTCCTGAAGCAGGCGATCGCGATTGCGATCGGGCTTGACCTTGATTCCTTCAGATAGGGCGACGTTGCACAGAAACGGAGGCTCTTTTCCTTCTAACCCCGAAAGCATGGACTTAACG
>JBAUTA010000160.1:0-1709 GCA_049581985.1 Kovacikia sp. | reverse complement strand
CAAATAAACGTATTCCGCAACTATGGATTGTTTTTGTGCCAGATGGACTCAGTTCCTGTGAACCGCTGTCAGTTCATGTATTTTTTGGACCAGCACCAAGAGAAGAACAGGCAGCTTCACCATATCCATACGGTAGTGAGTGGTGTAAACGCGCTAATAACTACCTGACTAACATCGGGAAAAAGCTGTTGCATCAACGCGCTGCCAGCACAAAGAAATGTTTATTTGTGTTCCCACTTCCCAGGCCATATACTACTAAAAAAGAGGATCCGGCTGCTATATATGGTGATCTGAAGCAAGCAACAGAGCTTCGTAGACACCTACGGCAGCTTGTTTGTTGGTTATCCCTCCGGATCAACGTTGACTTGACAATCACACAATGTACTATATCGGGATTCAGTGATGCGGGAGAACATGCGCTACTGCCAATCATGAATTCGTCAAGAAGAAATGAATTTCCTGAATTAATGGAGGTGTATGCCCTTGATGCGGTTAACAAGAATACTGAAGGCGGTCCAGGTGTAAGTGAGTTTGCCCATGCAGTTCAGCGATGGGTGTCTGGGAGGGCTTCCCGCATCGTACGCATGTATACGTCAATTCCACGAGTAGCAGCAGACGGAATGCGTCCAGAATTGTTTTCGGGCCCCCCAACCAGAACGAATGCAGAAGCAAAAGAATGGCATGTCGCACAGGGAACTTTCGTTTACACACCCCCAGAATTTTGGAATCGAATATTTGAAGGACAAGAGGAAAAAAATCAATATATTTATAAACATCCTTTCCCACATCAGTTGATGCCGTGTGTTTTCTTGCAGCATGCCTTGCAAAATTCATCGGTTCCCAGATCCCATACCCACCGCTATAGACACCACAACCGACGACGTTACCCGGCGAAACGAAATCTTGCCTTCTAGAAGACTTTACCCATAACTCAACCACTAACAATCGATCGTCCTCTTATTTCCAGATCTGACTTCTCACCCACTGCCGAAACGCCTTCACCAGTTCCAGATAATCCATTTTCCCCGCCTGTTGTAAAAATCCAGCGATGTCTGGAATCGACAAATCTGAAAAAGATTGACTCGTTTCGGAGGTAATGTAAAGCCCATTAACCAGTTGTTTTACCGTTAATGTATCCCCGTTATAAATCCAAACTTCTGCCACACCCAAATCCGCATAAACCTGGAGGCAATTTTGTGAGCTACCCGTGACATCGATTTCTACAACTCAATTGGGTTCAGGGTCTTCAATTAGTCCAATTTTAGGGCGATCGTCCCTGATTTCAGAAACAGCTAAATGCGATCGCTCAAACCCCTTAGCCTCTAACCCGCGATCGCCCCTCTTAAATCACTCAACCACCAACCTGTGATCGCCCATGATTTCAAAAACCTAAGCGCGATCGCCAAACTCACTCTCTAACAAGCGTTGAATTTGTTCCTGTAAAGGCTGAACTTTACTTTGCACGATGTCCCAAACAATTTCGGTTTCAATCTGGAAATAACTATGAGCCAAAATATCTCGCAAACCTGCAATTTTTCGCCATTCGGTTTCAGGAGCGCAATCCCGCATTTCCTGAGGAACATTTTTCACGGCTTCCCCAATGATTTGGAGATTACGAGCGACCGCATCAAATGTCTTCTCATCCGCCATAAACTGCTCGAAGGTAAGGTTTTGGGTGTAACGCAATACCTTCTCACAGCAGCCTACAA
>JBAUTA010000159.1:0-7145 GCA_049581985.1 Kovacikia sp. | reverse complement strand
GGAGAGGGGAGAGGGGAAATGGAAGAGGGGAGAGGGGAGAGGGGAGATTGGAAATTTGATTTTCGAAGCATAATCTTCAATCTAAGATCCTCAATCTCCAATCCCCAATCTCCTTAGCTTCTTAGCTCAACCCTGAATTTCTCAGCCAGGGCTTCGCGGACCTTTTGGTGAACGGGTTCAATGTCTTCGTCTGTGAGAGTTCGATCGCTGGCCCGATAGACCAATCGAAAGGCGAGGCTACGTTGTCCCTCTGGCACATTTTCACCCCGATACTGATCAAATAGCTCGATCGACTCCAGCAGGTTGCCGCCTGCCTTCCGAATTGCCCGTTCCAGTTCGGCAACCGAGGTTTGGGTAGAGACAAAAAAGGCAATATCGCGATCGGAGGGTGGGTAGGTCGAATAGGGTTTGAAAATAGGCACCAGTGCTTCATCCCGATCCAGGTGGTCGAAAAGCACATTCACATCTAGTTCAAAAACATAAACCTCATCTGGCAAACCTCTTTCTTGCCGCAGTTGGGGATGAAGTTGCCCCAGGGAGCCCAGACGAACTCCCCGGATCCAGAGAGAAGCCGTGCGACCAGGATGCAAGCGGTGATCGCGGCGATCGGGCTGATACTCCACCACCAAGCCCAGCCGGACGAATACGCTCTCTAGCAAACCTTTCGCCTCAAACCAGGTGATTGGCCGCTCTCGCCCCCCCTGTTGCCACTTGCCCCGGGTTGGGTCGCCCCCCAAAATACCTGCGGCAGACTCGGCCTCGTTCAGGCCATCCTCCTCCGACCAGAACACCCGACCAATTTCAAAGGCATTTAATGGCCCATTCCCCTGCTCCAGATTGTACTGAAAAGCATCAATCAGTCCTGTGATCAGGTCGGTTCGCAGGGCAGAATATTCCGCAAACAAAGGATTACTAAGGATGATCTGCCGTTCCCCCCCCGGTTTTACCAACGAGTAGTGAGTCACTTCCGTTAGCCCGATCGCCCGTAATGTTTCTCGCAACTTCCGGGTCAATGCCTGTTCAACCGAGAGGTAACCGGGTTCTGTTTTGTCCGGCAATGTATCGCAGAAGTTGTTGAACCCATACACCCGGGCTATTTCTTCAATCAGATCGATTTCCCGCTCCAGGTCACGGTAGCGATAGGGAGGCACGGTGACTGTCCAAATCCGTTCATCGGAAGAGGCCATTACACCGCATCCCAGGACTTTGAGAATCCGCTCAACCTCCTGGGCTTGCAGCTCACCCAGTTCTTCCCCCAGATTCACAGGCCCAAGAATCTGATTCACCCGATCTAACCGCAATTCGATCGAGCGTGTCAGGGATGACTGACTTCCTCCCGCATCAGCAATCTCCTGGGCCACAATCACGCCGCCTGCCAGCTCCGTCAGCATTTCTAACGCACGGCGACAGGCGATTCCCAATTCTGCCTGATTAATCCCCCGCTCAAACCGCGCAGAAGCCTCTGACCGGAGGCCCACTGAACGGGCAGAACGCCGAATCACGGCAGCGTCAAACAACGCTGCTTCTAACATCAAGTTTTGCGTTGCTTTATGAACTTCTGTTTCTTCGCCCCCCATCACCCCTGCCAGGGCAACCGGTTGTTGATTCGCAGTAATCAATAGGGTTTGATCGCTTAGGGTTCGCTCCTGACCATCAAGCGTTTTCAGCGTTTCGCCCGATTCTGCGAAACGCACCCCAACGGCAAGCGTCCCGCCCCCAGATTCCTGTCCGCTACTTCCCTGCCTGGTGACAGCAACCAGGCGATCGCGATCAAAGGCATGCAACGGTTGCCCCCACTCCAGCAAAATATAATTTGTCACATCCACCACATTGTTAATGGGACGAATCCCCGATGCTTGTAACCGCTGTTGCAACCAGAAAGGAGAAGGAGCAATCTTTACCTGCTCAATAACCGTACCAATATAGGTCGGGCAGGCTTTCGGTTCTGAAATTTTCAGGGTCAGAAAACTTGTTGAGCTGGCCACGGTAGTTTCAGCGGGCTGTGGTAATTTCAGCGTTGCTCCCGTCAGGGCCGCAATTTCCCGCGCAATTCCTACGATACTGAGCGCATCCGCCCGATTTGCCGTAGAAGTCAGATCCAAAATGACATCATCCAACCCTAACAGGGGACGAACATCGCTCCCAACTTGCAGGCCATCGTCTGCAAAACTATGAATTCCCGCGGATTCCTTCGCCAGACCCAACTCCGCCAATGAGCAAATCATCCCCTCTGAAGCAACCCCCCGCAGCTTGGCTGGCTTGATTTTCAGACCGATCGTTGGCAAATGAGTACCCAGCGTTGCAACGGGTACATAAAGCCCAGCCTTAACATTAGAGGCTCCACAGACAATCGTAGATGGATTGGCTGCTCCAATATCCACCCGACAAACCCGCAGTTTATCTGCATTTGGGTGGGGTTGGCACTCTAACACATGACCTACCACAACCCCATCTGCCCAGGTGCGTCTATCTTCAATATCTTCAACCTCAAACCCCGCCATCGTTAGCATTTCTGCCAACTCCTCCGGTGTCATAGAAATATCAACCAGTTCTCGCAACCAGTTCAAAGAAATACGCATAACCTGCTCATTCACCCTACTTACGCCAGCTTGACTATTCTACCGCCGTTGGGAGGGAGGGGTGAGGGGAGTCAGCTATCTGGCAAATTTACGTCAAAGGCGGCAAAGTCGTTTGTAAAAGTTCGGGGGTTTCCTTAATGTGTAAGTAAGCAGTCAAGGGAAAATCGTTAATCTGTTGCAGAATCTCAAGTTCTGGGCAAGTTAATAGCAAGGGTGTATCTTTAGAGAACGGTGAACTCCGTAATTGTTGGGACATTCATCGATGCTTTAAGCGATTGAAGAGTAACTTTAGCGACTCTTCAAGGGATTTACCGCATGAATGACACTCTTAATTCCTGTAGCGACCCAGATAATAAAACTAGGGTAGAAATATCCCAATAGTCGAACAACCGAGCGAGTGGTGCTAAATGAGCTACTGCTTAAATCCAGTCTGTCCCAATCCTCAAAACCCTGACCAGACAGATGTGTGCCAGTCGTGTGGGACACGTTTGCTTGTGCAAAATCGCTATCGAGTCATCCAAACGCTGGGGCAGGGAGGTTTTGGTGCCACCTTTCTCTCAATTGATGAATCTTTACCTGGTCAGCCCAACTGCGTCATCAAGCAGCTTCGTCCCACTGCAACCGCTCCCCATGTGTTGGAGATGGCACGGGAGCTATTTAAACGAGAAGCTGAGACCCTTGGGAAAATTGGTAACCATCCTCAAGTGCCCCGGTTGTTGGATTATTTTGAGGGGAACCAAGAGTTTTATCTGGTTCAGGAATACGTCAGTGGTTCTACCCTTCAACAAATCGTGAAACGAGATGGACCGCTGATAGAGCATGGGGTCAAGCAATTTCTCAGTGAAATTCTGCCCGTCCTGGAATATATTCACAGTCACCGGGTAATTCACCGGGATATCAAACCCGCCAACATCATTCGTCGTGCCCAAGACTTGAAGTTAGTCTTAATTGATTTTGGCGCAGTCAAATACCAGAACCAGCAGCAGGTCGCCAACGCTTCCGAACAAACCGCTTTTACTTCCTACGCGATTGGCACCCCCGGATTTGCCCCACCCGAACAAATGGCGATGCGCCCCGTTCCTGCCAGCGATATTTATGCTTTGGGGGTTACCTGTATTTATCTTCTGACTGGCAAATCTCCCAAAGACCTCGACTACGACCCCACCACAGGGGAACTACTCTGGCAGCGGCATGTTCACATCAGTAACCATTTTGCCAGTGTTTTGAAAAAGATGTTGGAGGTGTCCGTTCGCCATCGCTACCAGTCCGCTAATGAAATCTTCAGGGCATTAGATCTGGAGCCCTATCTCAAGAGCCTGGAAAGCGGCATGACCAATCAAACGGGGACTTCCAACCGCAAGCCAAACGGTCAGCGATCGGATCCTGACTCCGCTGGGGGGCCACCTTCATCTCCGGCTGCCCGTGCTGCTATGGCAATCCGGGCCCGGCAGTCCCGGCCTGATTCCTCTGGTCTGCCGTCCGGATCCAATCGTGGCAGCGTGTTTGACTCCAGGCCCTCCGCCAATACGTCCCTAAGAAGCAGGGATACTTCAGGCGGGCGGGGTAAGGATTTTAGTGGAGAAAAGAGCAAAGTTCCTGTTCGTTTAGATGCGGAGGGCTTGCAAAGCTACTACTTAAAAGGGAAGCGAGATTTTGCCTCCCTTGATTTGAATTCCCTCAGCCTCCCAAAAGCCAATCTGCCAAATGTTAACTTTCACCAGTCAAACCTGAGTAGAAGCAATCTCCAGGGTGCAAATTTGTTCAGTGCTGATTTTGGGCGGGCAAACCTGAATCGGGCAAATTTGCGGGACGCGAATCTGATCAAGGCGTATATGAGCAATGCAGATCTGGAGGCGGCTGATTTGCGTGGGGCTGATCTTACCTCTGCCTATCTGTTGAATGCGAATCTGCGCGGTGCCAACCTCTGTGGTGCTAACTTAACGAATGCCAAACTGACAGAAGATCAGCTGGCAATGGCACGCACAAATTGGATGACGATCCGCCCCAGCGGTAAGCGGGGAATGTGGTGAGGACGCTGGGGGACGGCATCGGGAGCAGAGGGAACGATCAGGTAGAGCGATAGCAGCACGCAGATGAGGTGGGACGGGATGCAGGAGCTTTCGCCGTGAACGCCCTGCCCTGATTGCGCTGGGATGCTCGATCCTTTCCCCCATAGGCTGCCTCCCCAACGGGGCTGCCTCCCCAATGGGACCGCCTAATGATCGTTCGCCAGGATGGCTTTGATTTCTTTGAGGATTTCGTCCTGCTCCTGTTTGAGCGCTTCTAGTTTTCTTAACAGGCCAATCAGTTGGGTCTGGTGATCGGGTTGAGTTTGCGGAGTTGCGGCCCTGACGATGTCGATCCGAAATAAATTGAGACCGAGTTGAAAGAGCCATCGTCCTAACTTGAGGGGTGCGGAAAGGAGGAAAAGCCAAATTTTTTCGGACAGACCAGCGATCGCCTTTAGTAACCCCCAAAAGAGGAAAATTCCCAGCACCACTAAACCGAGGGTCCAGAGAGGATGCTCTAAAATCCATCCAACCACTGGATGAGCATCAATCCATTTTTGGATAGGCGTTGTGAAAAAACTTTGAACGTCCATAGACAGTTAACGGAGAAGAAAGCAAGGGGTAGTCAGAAATCAGAATTCATCAGAATTCAAGGGTTTCACCTCCTCATCTCCCCATCTCCTTTCCTTTCCCGTTTTTTCCGCTTTCCGCTTTTCCCCATCTCCCTCCTCCCTATTCCCTAGAGATCCCGATGGCTAAAGGATTTTGCATCTACACCCACATAGGTCGCTGCAATATGCCCATCGCCGACCAACTGATATTTATAGGTAACTAGCCCTTCCAGCCCAACGGGACCCCGGGGCGATAGGGTCTGAGTGCTGATGCCAACTTCAGCACCGAACCCGTAACGGAAACCATCAGCAAAGCGGGTAGAGCAGTTGTGGTAAACCCCTGCCGCATCTATCTGCGCCAGAAAGGTTCGGGCAGCCTCAGGATCTTCTGTGACGATCGCCTCTGTATGGCGAGAACCGTAGGTATTGATATGCGCGATCGCGTCTTCTAAGGACTCCACAATCTTGATTGCCAGAATCAGATCGCTGTACTCCGTGGCCCAGTCGGTTTCCGTGGCTGCTGGAATATTAAGGATTTCACGGGTACGCTGATCGCCTCGCAGTTCGACATTTTTCATCTGTAAGGGCACAACTGCTTCCAGCAAGAACTCGGATGAGATCGCCTGATGAACTAATAGGGTCTCAATGGCATTACAGGCAGCAGGATATTGGGTTTTGGCGTCAAGGGCGATCGCGACTGCTTTTTGAACATCGGCTGCTTTGTCTACGAAAAGATGGCAAATGCCCTCTGCGTGACCTAATACAGGAATGCGGGTATTGTCCTGCACAAACCGGACGAAGGCATTGGAGCCTCGTGGAATGATGAGATCGACGTAGTGATCGAGCTTGAGTAATTCCAGGGTTTCCTGGCGGGTAGTCAGCAGTTGCACAATCGACGAATCAATCCCAGCCTGGACCAAACCCTGACGAATTGCCTTAACCAGGGCTTCACAGGAGCGAATTGCCTCCTGTCCCCCCTTCAGAATTACGCCATTACCGGACTTGATGGCCAGACTGGCAATTTGCATGACCGCATCGGGGCGAGCTTCAAAAATAACGCCCAGAACACCCAAAGGACAGGTAATTCGCTTGAGAATCAATCCCTGATCCAACTCCCGGTGAATCTGGACTTCTCCGATCGGATCCGGCAACCGGGCAACATCGCGCACACCTGCGATCGCTCCTCTAAGCTTTGTTTCATCCAACTTCAAGCGGGCATAGAGCGAAGCTGAAATGCCCTCTGTTTTTGCTGCTTCACAATCTGCTGCGTTGGCCGCCAAAATTTCTGCGGTTGAAGCTTCTAGGGCTTGGGCGATCATCTCTAACGCGGTGTTCTTTGCCTCCGTTGGCAAGGTTGCTAACCAACGTGCCTGCTCACGCGTCTGTTGAGCTAAGGCAGCCAGGGAAGAATTGGTCGATGGGGTAGAAAGGGCAGCAGATAAAGCAGTCATGGATAGGTGTCCGTTTGGCAGGCTGACGATATCCAAAGTTTAACTGAGCAGAACCCCTATCGATCTGCAAACCTACAAGCTCAAGTTTGAACTGATATTGACCACATAGTGGAAGTTATCATCCCCTACCTGGTCTCTGAGTGTGGCAATAATGCGATCGGGTTTATCATAACGTCCGTTACCTGAGATGGACGCAATCCCAGCTTGCGGGCAATTTGCTTAGGCGATAGCTTGAGGTTGCGGAGCCGAATGACTTCCTGTCGTTCTTCAGGTGTCATAGTTAGCTGGAATAAGAGACTAAGTAGCTGGGCGCAATTCAAGAAAAGATGAGTTTGGGGGTGGAGGGGGTGGAACCCCCTGTCTGGGGGCGCAGCCCCCACTCCCCCTTCTTACAATTAATTAGAGCTACCTACTT
The DNA here is from genome assembly GCA_049581985.1 of Kovacikia sp. Taxonomy (GTDB): domain Bacteria; phylum Cyanobacteriota; class Cyanobacteriia; order Leptolyngbyales; family Leptolyngbyaceae; genus Kovacikia. The sequence goes on along the minus strand of JBAUTA010000159.1, from coordinate 80 downwards.
AATTCCATCATGCTATCAGTTTCCAACTGACTCCTGACCGTTACCTGCTAGTGTTGCTAACACTAAATTTTGCACTATGG
>JBAUTA010000158.1:0-9517 GCA_049581985.1 Kovacikia sp. | reverse complement strand
CTAGGGTTAGGATAGGAGTTAGTATCCGGCAAGACTTGGTGCGAAGGAGCCGTTGAGAAGTGACTTCACAGCCTCACATAGCTGTTTCATTCTACTGTTTGACCAAACTGTTTGACTAAACTATTTAATCAAAAAACTTAACCAAACTACTTGATCATTATTTGATCATTATTTGATCAAATTGATCAAATAATAGGATTCTACTGACATCCGTATAACGGATCACTATCAGATTGTTTTTTTACAGACCCTCACAGTAGAAACACTTAAGGAGCAATTGAAGGTAATTGAGGAGTAATTGAGAAACAATTAAGAAGTAATTGAGAAACAATTGATAATCCCAGTGAATTGAATCAAATACAGAAAACAAAGCACGGGAGTTAAACGATGGCTGCGCTTACAACCAAACATTCCTACACTGAACAGATGAAGCATATCCGGGGCTACACGGGCAAGTTTTCCAACGCCCTACCGGATTTGATGAAAAGCTTCTATGCGCTCAGTAAAGCATCCTCTGCTGCCGGTGCCCTTGACTCAAAAACGAAGGAGTTAATAGCGCTGGCGATCGCGGTTGCAACCCACTGCGATGACTGCATTGCCTTCCATACGAGTTCTGCTCTAAAAGCTGGTGCAACGCAAGAAGAAATTCTGGAAATGCTCGGTGTTGCTGTATTTATGGGAGGTGGTCCGGCATTAATGTATGCAACCCATGTGATGGCAGCGGTTGAAGAGTTCCAGCCCACAGAGCAGTAACGCAGCACTTCGTTACAATGGAAGTGCTGCGTCACTTCGTGCAATGGATGAATTGCTTGCGTCATTATTTGAGAACAGGATGTATTTGAGAACGGGATGCCCTACTGATTCACTTAAGTATCCAGGAGAGGGCCAGGAAATCAATGACCCGTTGTCATTCTGAGCAGAACGCAGGGCAACGAAGGATCTCTATGGTGGCGACGAATCGGGATGCTTCACGACGCTGGCACTGGGCTCAGCCTGACCGGATCACTCGTTCTTGGGAGTACGCTAGATGCATGTTGTATTGATTCATGGATTGGGGCGGACACCCCTATCTCTGCTTAGTCTTGAATGGCGTTTACAAGAAGCAGGACATACCACTGAGCAATTTGGGTATGTTGCTTTCAACGAGTCCTACGATCGTATCGTTGAGCGGCTTCAAATGCGCCTACAGGCTCTTCCAGCGCAGGAAAGTTATGGTGTAGTTGCCCATTCTTTGGGTGGTTTGTTAACGAGATCGGCACTGGCTTTGCCAACCATTGCCTCACCTGCCCATATTGTGATGCTGGGAACCCCCAATCAACCACCCCGATTGGCGGCCCATGCATGGCAACTACCTCTGTTCCAGTGGTTCTCCGGGCAGTGTGGCTTTAATCTGACCAGTGCCGAATTCTATGCAGCCATTCCGGCAATTCAGACTCCCTATACGATTGTGGCCGGAACCAAGGGTCCAAGAGGCTTGCTCAGCCCTTTTGGGATGGAAATCAATGATGGAATCGTTGCCCTCAGCGAGACCCGACTCTCGAATCAGGATCAAATTGTGGAGTTAGATGTGTGGCATACCTTTATGATGAACGATCACACCGTTCAGGAAACGGTTCTCCAGCGTTTACAGTCAAGGTGAAGGTTTGGTGGAACGGGAGACTTGCTGCGTAAGTTGGTCTAACTCAGCCTGCATCAGGGTTAAAACTCGGTCATAGCAAGCATTAACGTAGTCCTTATCCTGAGCTGCCCGATCGCCATAGCGCTCAAATACAATGGGCGGACAAACCCGTGTGTGGATCTGGACGGGTAGGGGAATATTGGGCAATGGACCGATCGCAACGCCCCAGGGCAACCCCAAATAGATTGGACAAACCTCCGGATCGATACCAAACAGCCACGGCAAACCAAGCTGGTGAAATCGCTGCAATTGGGGGTAGATATCAGTCAGCACTATCAAAGTGGCATGGGCCCCATGGGAGATTAGCGGAATGATCGGAGTTTCCGTCTGCAAAGCCAATTTGATAAACCCATGACGCCCATAAAAATGAATTTTGTTGCGTTCTGAATAAGGTCGGAAGACATCCTGGGCTCCACCAGGGTAGATCAGAAGACTGGTGTTGCGATGGAGGGCAGCCAGGGCCATTTTAGGGTGGGCGCGGAGTGCCCCAACCTGAGTTGCCAGACGTGCCAAACCTGGCATTGCTTTCCAGATCGTCGGATTCATCAGCGCATAGGTGGGACGATCTACTCCAAATTTCTCATACCAGTCGTGCATGATCATGTACAGGTCGGGAGCTGCCAATCCGCCATTGTGGGAGCCGATCAGCAATACCTTGCCTTCCTGGGGAATGTGTTCCCAGCCGCTGGTTTGAGCATGAAAGTAATCCTGATAAAACCAATTCAACAGGGGAATCAGTTGTTGAATCACTTGAGGATCGCGATCTTCAAAGGACCAACCATTCAGACTGTCGGAGGGGGCAGAGGTTGCCCGCATCCATAAATCAAAAAAGGTCTTAAATGCGGAAATGACGCGGAACTGTGCCTGCATTGATTAAAAGGGAGTTAGAATTGGCTTTCACGGGGAACTGGATGACCACGCTCTTTATAAAAATACAGGCCCCCTCGCTACGCAGCGATGTTTTGTGCATCCAGGGGCGGGACGGGTTGCCTACTTTTGAAGATACAAGGGGCGGGTTTTATAGCCAAATTATCGCCTGTAGGAACCTATCAGCAAACCCGCCCCTACCCACTCCTAGAACTTACTTGAGTTCCTATTCCTTACTGAGCACTTTCTCCATAAACCATTGAGTTTGCTTCCGCATAGCGATTCATGAATCGTATAAAGCGTTCCCAGTGGTCCTCCTGCTCGATCTCCAGCTTACACTCAACTCGCCGTAACTCTTCTCCTTCCGGTCCTCCGTAAAAGAGCTGTATCCCTGTTGGTTCAATTATCAGCTCCCCTTCTTCGTCAATCAAATGCACCGCATTGGCTGAACGTTTCCAGTAACTCCGGAAATGTTCCAGGGATTCTAGTTTTTCAAACATCAAAATTGCCGATCGCTTACCCGACGTTTTCCCGCGTCTCATGCTAACGCCGCTTAATTCTTCTGGAACACCCGCGAAGATTTGGATAGTGGGAATTTGAGTAACCATAAACACTTCCTCATATAGCAGTCCTAAATCAGTTGTGAGTTTGAGAGGCTTCGTGAGCAAGGATTCCACGAAATCCTTGCTCACGCTCCAAATGGGATCGCTATACTTCATCAAAGACGTTGTAAGTTCCCAGCTTTAAAGCTCCCAACAAAATTCTCACTGGTAATCAGGATTTGGGTACGATCGCCCTTTGCCTGTGTGAGCAGCAAATCCTTATGGCTCAAGGGATTGCACTTCCCTACTATTGGGTCTGCTTTGGGCAGGGAGGAATCCTTTCATTGCCAGATACTCATGCAACTCATGGGCGTTGAGCTGACACAAAGATTTAGTTAATTCATTAAACATTAGATTCTTAGGTAGATCCGGGATTAAAGCTTCACGCATGATTCCCAAAATCTGAGGTTCCGCAACCAGAAGCAGTTGACGGGATTGCCTGATTTTGATGAGTTGAGCCAACTTCACCGCAATTTCTTGGGCAAAGCGACGCTCAAACTCAACTCGATGATTTCCCCGGTGATCATCATACCCATGAGACTGCCCGGCAGTTCCACGATTGCCTCCAGGCTTAGTATTCGACCACAAATCTTGCCCCTGAAGCTCTTGCGTAGAACTGCATATCTCTTCTATTTCAACTAATTTAGGGCTAGGTTCACACTCAGGAAACTGAGCAAATTCCAACACAAAAAGCTTTGCCTTAGCGCTGCTAACAACAGCAACAATGTAATTTTGCATAACCCATCTCCAGATACTCTGGATACCTGGATCCTACAACGTTGAGTAATGCAGAACACAATCTCCCATAAAGCTTAAAGTTCTCGACATCTTTCTTAAACCTTAAACGCTAAAGCTAACGACAAGGAGTAATTTAGTTGGAATGTCTTCACAAAATCCTCAAAACTTCTCTCTAAGATTAGGTTAGGAGGTGAGTTCAATGACTGCTGCTAAAGCCAAACAGCGGCAACAAGCTGTCAAGCTCAAGAAGCACAGACAGTCAAACTATTTTGCTGATACCAATTCCTCTAAAGCATTGGTATCAAAATCTCGGGCTGAAGATATTCGAGAATTATGTTTGCTTTGGGAGAATTCGTCCTAAACAAACCCGTCCAAATCAGGAACGCTTATGCAACGTACACCCCAAATTACCTTTCGAGGCATCTCATTCTCAGAGGAGATTGAGTCTCATCTTCGTAGCCGTATTGCTAAGCTCGAAAAATTCTACGATCGCATCCTGGACTGTCGGGTGATGATTGAGACATCACATCGACACCATCAAGGAAATCTCTATCACATTTGCATTGACCTGACGGTGCCAGGATCGGAACTCGTAGTAAATCACAACCCTCAAGAGCATCAGGAGCACGAAGACATTTACGTAGCCATTCGAGATGCCTTTGATACAGCGGAACGCAATTTAAAAGATTATGCCCAACGGCAACGGGGTGAAATCAAAACCCATAAGGAGAACATTGTTTAGAGTTGTCAACGGTTGATTTCAGGGTAGCTCATTTGATCTAGCATCATTTTATAAATAGACTGGATTAAATAGGCTGAGTTAAATAGACCAAGTCCCTTCAATAGAACACCTCAAGGCAGGGGAATTCATACAAAATACATTAGCGTTCAAGCCCATCAGCATTCAAATCGTAGGGCTTTGAATCCTGTTTCAGAAAGTAGCTAAGTTAGCCTATCTAACGTCAATCTCCTCCATCCATGCAAAAGCTTCCCTGATTTACTTGTTCGTTGTATCTCTGGCGTTGTATCTCTGCTGTTATATCTCTAGTGGCATGTCAAGGTTTCCTTGATCTTAGCCAGGAATCGAGGTTATCCGATTTTAATTTGACTGGTTTCTTTTATTTCAGAGCGTTACGCTTAAAAACCAATAAAAAACCAATTTTGGAGGAAAGTATATGGCAATTATTCAACGTGACCCACTGGAAGAACTTACCCATTGGGAGCCGTTCCGAGGGATTGAAAGTTTGCAACGGGAGATGAATCGCCTATTCGATCGCCTGGTTCCTGCTGGAAATGGAGAGATTCGATCGCTCACCTTTATTCCATCGGCAGAACTAGAAGAAACCGATGACGCCATTCGTCTCAAATTGGAAGTTCCAGGCATGGAATCTAAGGACTTAACTGTTGAGGTAACAGAAGAATCCATTTCAATCAAGGGTGAACGCAAATCAGAGTCAAAAACAGAAGATAAAGGAGTCGTTCGCTCTGAATTCCACTACGGCAAGTTTGAGCGTAGAGTTCCTTTACCAGCCCATATTCAGACAGATAAAGTGCAGGCTGAATGTAAAAATGGGATTTTAAATCTGATGCTGCCGAAGGTTGAATCAGAGAAACGGAAAGCCGTTAAGGTGAATATTGGCTAAATGTTGGTTAGGAGATAGGAGGGGTGTGGGTTTGAGATTCAGGAAAGGTCAAACCCATACCTCAATAGGAGGTGGCAATGCTCAATATTGTGCGACGCAGTCAAATTCAAGGTTTGACTGTGATGGATAGTTCTACCCTCTCCTATTTAGGAGAGGTCATGGAAGTTTGGTTGGATCGCAAGGGAAGGGTGACCTACCTGTCTGGCGTAACTGGCTATCTTCCGTTGGAGCAGGTTGCTGATATTGCCAATGGGGCACTTTCAACCTATGGTCGGCTTGGGGTGACTGCACCAGAAGACCTTCTCAGCCTGCACCAACTTGCGGTTCGTTCATCAACCGGAGAGCCTTTGGGATGGGTGGAGGATTTTCTTTTCGATTGGCATACAGGCGAAATTGCTGCCTATCTGCTGGCCGGACAAATCGCTGAGCCCCTCGGTGAACTTGCGGTGTTGTTTCCCGAAGATGTGGAAGAGTTGACCATCGACCATCTCATGATGCGTGAGGATGCTCAGAAATCCCTTAAGTCTGAATCAGAAGGACTACGGGGGTTTTTAAGCGAGAAGTCGCAACAGGTGCAACATCTGGTAAAGCTGATTGGCGATCGCCTGCATTATCTCATCTCTCCCCACGACCAGCCTGAGGTGGTGCGTGTCAAAGTCAAACAAGCGAGTGATGAACTGGCTACGTCCAGCCAACACGATCGCCATGCCTTGAAAGAAGCAACGGACTATCTTCATGATCAGTGGGAGGGGTTACAAAAGAATATCAGTCGCTCAGAGCATCGAGCGAAATCAGCGCTAGATTCTGTCTGGAAAAGCTTGACGGGTAAATCGTGAAGGGAAGCCGTGAGGGATAGGGAACTGTTCCATGCCTGCACTGTTCCCCACCCTCGATGAGCGATCCCGTCGGTATCGCTATCGCCAGATTAATGAGGACAGAGGATTCAAGGGGGAGTAGGGGCGTTGCCCCCAGCCAGGGGTTCTCCCCCTGCACCCCGTCCTAACCAATAGGGCTATGGCTAAGTGGCTGGACGCAATTCAACTGAAGATGTTAGTGGGGGTGAAACCCCCCACCTGGGGGCGCAGCCCCCAACCCCCTTCTTCCCATTAATTAGGCCGACCTACTGATAAGAGATGATGTTTGCAGGAGGTGATAACGATGCATGCTCACTACGCCAGGTTTCACAACCGGACTGCAGCGGGACAACAATTAGCAGCCCGGCTCAAGCCCTATGCCAATCGAGCGGCTGGGTTAGTGCTGGGGTTGCCTCGTGGTGGGGTTCCGGTCGCCTATGAAGTGGCTAAAGCGCTAAACCTCCCCCTGGATCTTTGTCTGGTAAGAAAACTGGGCGTTCCAGGACACAAGGAACTGGCAATGGGCGCGATCGCCTCGGATGGCGTGCGGGTGTTAAACTACGATGTGATTAGTCGGCTGGGGATTTCCGGCACCACGATCGATGAAGTAGCCGCCAGGGAATTGAAAGAATTGCAGCGACGAGATCGTGCCTATCGAGGTAATCGGCCTCAACCGGAAATCCGCGATCGCACCATCTTCCTGGTCGATGATGGCATTGCGACCGGATCAACCATGCAGGCGGCAATCGCCGTCATCAAACCCCAACAGCCTGCGCGTCTGATTGTTGCGGTTCCGGTTGCCCCTCCAGAAACCTGTGATGCCCTGAGAGCTGAAGTCAGTGAAGTGGTGTGTGTGATGACTCCTGAGACCTTCTACGCGATCGGTCTGTGGTACGAAGACTTTTCCCAAACTACGGATGAAGAAGTACACGACCTATTAGCCAGGCCCTTGGTTACTCATCAACACCCCGTTGCTTAAGCATTAGGTTCCCAGTATGGATGGAATTTCTACACAGGATAGGCAGGAGCATTTAGTTTCAGTCTGCGCAGGCTCGGTTAACCTGGAGGGCAATCTGGTGATTCCCGCAGGCGCTCAGGGGATTGTTCTATTTGCTCACGGCAGCGGCAGCAGTCGCCACAGCCCTCGTAATCGTTATGTTGCCGCTGTACTCCAGCAGGAAGGATTAGCAACGCTATTACTGGATTTATTAACCGCTAAGGAGGAAGTAATAGATCTGCAAACAAGACACTTACGGTTTGATATCGGACTCCTAGCAACCCGCCTCATTGGTGCAACTGACTGGCTCCGACAGGCTCCGACCACGCAGCAACTCAGGATTGGCTACTTTGGTGCCAGTACGGGTAGCGCAGCGGCATTAATTGCGGCCACAAGACGACCCCATGATGTGGACGCGATCGTCTCCAGAGGGGGGCGTCCTGATCTGGCGGGTTCTGCGCTCACCCTGGTGCAGGCTCCGACCTTGCTGATTGTAGGCAGCAAGGATATTTCCGTAATTGGGATGAATCAAGACGCGTTGGCACTGCTTTCGCAAGCATCCGCAAAACAGTTGGAAAGGATTCCCGGAGCAACCCACCTATTTGAGGAACCGGGCACCTTAGAACAGGTAGCAGTACTTGCCAGTCAGTGGTTTAAGCGTTATCTCATCCGCTCCAGCAAGGGGCTCAACACGATAGAGGAAGATAGATTATGAATCGCTCCCAGTCCATGGATCAAACTGAAATGAACTCAATTGATACCTGTGAACTGCTGAAACGCTATGCCGCAGGAGAAAGAGACTTTAGCGGCAGTCTTTTAACTGGAGTTGACCTCCATAGAGCCTATTTGAGTAATGCAGACTTTTCCAGATCCGATCTCACAGGGGCAAACCTGGCCCATGCCATCTTGAGCACCGTAAATTTCAGTGAAGCCAATCTGACTGGTGCGAATCTATCCCATGCGAATTTATTTGGTTCGTTCTTAAGTAGTGCAAATCTGAGTCAAACCCTTCTCAGAGCCACAAATTTGACTGAGGCTGATCTCAGTGGGGCATCGCTTGTCGGCGCTGATTTAAGTGACGCACTCCTGCATTTGACGTGTTTAGCTGAAACCGATTTAACTGGAGCCAATTTAACTGGAGCCAGGCTGTGTGGAGCGAAGATGTGGAAGGCAAATCTATGTGATGCTAATTTGAATGGGGCCGATCTGTGTGATGTCAACCTATGTGAAGCAAACCTGTGCGGAGCCAATTTAGATGCAGTGGATATCAGCGAGACCAGTCTAACTGGAACAATCATGCCCGCAGGGGAGATTCATGGTTAGCATGGAATTACCGTTTGTTTAGAAACGCCCCTGCAACGATCGCCCCGATAACCCTGATCAAACGGAGGTCGGTTATGACGATTCAAGCAAGTGACAATATTTATCCCCTTTATAAGCGGGATACCCCTGAACAATGGACCGTGACCAATGGCATGACCAAGCGAGAACACTTTGCAGTTATCGCAATGCAAGGTTTGATCGCTCACTATGGTTACAAGGAAGCACCTGCTGCAAGTGCTGAGGAAATTGCCCAGTGGGCTGTGACCTTAGCAGATGCCTTAATTGGTGAGTTGAATCAGTAATTGATCAGTCGTTAATTGATCAGTCGTTAGCAGCAAAAAGGTTGACGGCAAAAATCAAAAAGCCCGATATCCACCACAAAATCCTGCCTCAAAGTAATTTACCCTGGCACTTTAACCCAACCAAATTTAAGTAACCCGTAATATTCTCAAGTACAAGGAAGAACAATGAATATAAAGATGTCTATAAAGTGGTTTTTCTCAAGTCTATTGCTCCTTACTCTCTTCATCAGTACTCTCTGGATCAGTACTCCAGGCTATGGCGGAGAATTGCAGAGTGCACAGGCAGCACCGATCGCAGGACAACCCCTCTCACTTTTAGGGGTAAGTCGATCCGGTCAGACAGCCATAGAAAAAAAACTTGGAACTGAATTCGGGCAAAAAATTGATTTGAATAATAGCAATATCCGGGCGTTTCAAAGCTATTCAGGACTGTATCCAACTCTGGCACGGTTGATCATTCAACATGCTCCCTATAAACAGGTTGAGGATGTTCTCAAGATCCCAGACTTAACA
>JBAUTA010000157.1:0-3000 GCA_049581985.1 Kovacikia sp. | reverse complement strand
GTGCAAGCGTTAATGTCGATCCTTCAGACCCGCAAAGTCCGAAATCAGCCCGCCAACCCAACTCCTTTGTCTATCGCTTTGAACCCTACGACAAAACGGATTTGACGAAGGGGGGAGTATTACAGGCGTTGCAGGTTTCGATCGACAGCCAACCGCTAACCTTCCATGCCGATGATCCCGTTGGCGATACCTTCTCTACTGCTCAGTTGGAACTCCACACCCTGGGAACGTCCTATCCGATTGACTGGGTGACAGTCCACGACACCGCGGTGGATGGCTTTAGTCCGTTTGATGCCAATGCAGCCGCTAAGGCAGCCGGTGCAACTCCCTTCAAACGCCCAGAAAATGCTGCCTTTCAACCGGGTTCAGACTTCAAAACGTTCTTCTTTGATCCCACGGGAGATACCAATTCTAACTCTGGAAATCAGCCAGAGTTAGCCGCTAGAGGTGCCTGGGGTTCAATCTTCCGGGTTGATCTGGATAACACCCTGGAACACGGTCAGATCTCGATCGTGGTTTTAGGTACGGCTGAACAATCCAGCTTTGATAACCTTGCCTTCGCAGACAATAATACCCTGCTGGCTGCTGAGGATAGGGGTGATACGTTGCACAAACAACTCAACACGCTGGATTCTGTATGGGCTTATGACATCAGCAGCGGCGTTGCTACTAAAGTCCAGCGATTCCTTGCCCTCGGTCGCGATTTAGCCTCTCAACAGGATGCGGCTTACGCTGATGCCAGCACATCCGGTTTCCAGAATGATGGTGATAACGAACCAACTGGTTTGCATATTTCCGATGGCAGCACGTCCATCCGGGGATTGTTGGGTACGGATTTAGATTCAGAGGAAGCACACTGGTTTATTACCCAGCAACATGGTCTGAATACGGTGTATGAAATCCTTACCTGAGAGAATTTCCCAATCCTCAGGGTTATGGATTAAGCAGGTGTAAGAGGACTGAGGATTGAGTAGCCACTTCTCAGTCCTCAGTCCTCAGAACTTGCGGTATGCTGATCGATCGCGAACTGGCGTCTTCCCAGCGGCTTAAAATAACAGCATTGACGATGTTGCCAGTAATATTCAAAACCGTTTTGAATCCATCAATGAAGCGATCGACCCCAGCAACAATGGCAATCCCTTCTAGCGGTAACCCGGCGGCAGAAAGGACAGTGGTCATCATGATGATGCCCGATCCTGGGACTCCGGCCGTGCTAAATGAAACCAGAAAGGTACTGAGGCCGATCGCCAGCAGCAGATCTGTAGTCAGCGGAATCTGAAAGATCTGGGCAATAAACAGGGCGTTGAAGCCCTGGAAGATGGCTGAACCATCCCGCTTAAGTGCAGTTCCCAGGGGGATGGCAAAGCTGGCGATCGCCTCATTCAGGCCATAGCTTTCCTCAGCATTTTGGAGAGCGATCGGTAGCACCGCATTTGTGCTGGCGGTACCAAACCCCAGGGAAAAGGTTGGGAAAAAGCTTTGTAAAAACTTAGCTGGCTTAGCGTTGAGGACCAACAGGATGAGCATATAAAGCGCCATCATGAGGGAAAACCCCAGAAAGATCCCTACCAGGTAGAATAATAATTTGCTAATCACCCCAAATCCTTGCGTGGCGATGACGGAGCTAATTAGAGCAAAAACACCAATCGGAGCAGTGTAGAGAATAGTCGATAAAACTTTTTCAAAAATAATGTAGATGCTTTCAATCAGAGCCACAAAGCTTGTCGCCTTTTTCCCTGACAATTGAATCCCGACTCCAATCAGCGCAGCGGCAAAAATCGTTTGCAGCAGGTTCCCCGTACTCAGGGCTTGCAGGGGATTAACTGGAATTAAGCTAATTAACCAGTTGATCATAGAGGGCCGAACGGCAGCACTGGTCACTGCCCCAGTTGATAGCCCGGTGAAACCACTGCCAGGTTGCAGAAAGATGGCGATCGTCAGCCCCAGGCAGACCGCAATGCCGCTGGTTACCATATAACTTGCCATCAATTTAAGAATATATCTCCCCACCTGGGCCGTATCCCGCACCCGGGTTAACCCCAGAATCAGCGATGAAAAGACAATGGGAACTACGACAAACTGGACCAGGCGGAGAAAAGCACGGCCTAAGGGAGTGAGCAGATAGTGATCCAGGGGAGCGATCGCAGCGGGGGCAAACCCGTTTAACAGAGCACCAAAAACAATCCCCACTCCTAGGGAAGCGAGGATAAGCGCAGATAAATTCATAACAAAATTTGCCTACTCACCCAAGTTGCATTGGGTTCAATGTAGCATTGCTAAAGAAGGAAATCGCTCCCAAAAAAAGACAACCATGGAACTCTTTTTAATCCGTCATGGTCTGGCAGGAGAGCATGGCAGCTATGCCAACGATCATGAGCGTCCCTTAACAGAGGAAGGCAAGAAAAAAACGCGTCAGGTCGCCAAACGGTTGCTTGATCTCGATTTGGAGTTTGAGCTGATTTTGACCAGTCCGCTTGTGCGTGCCCAACAAACCGCCGAAATTTTACTAAAGGTTGGATTAGGTCAAAAACTAGAAGAATCTAGCCATCTAGCGCCCGGAGGGAGAATTGATGCCTGGGTAGACTGGCTGCGATCGCAACATTATCCAGAGAATGTTCGGCTGGCGCTGGTTGGGCATGAACCAGGGTTGAGCGAATGGGCAGAAACCTTCCTTTGGGGTAAGTCCAGCGGCACTTTAAGACTCAAGAAAGCAGGGGTGATTGGGCTGTCGCTGCCAGAAAGCGGCTCTCCAATCGGCGCTTGTTCCCTATTCTGGCTGACTTCACCCCGATTTTTGTTGGGATAAAGGGGCAGGGAATGGGCCTATGAGGAAAGGTTAAGCCCTGATAAATTAGCTTTTCAGAAAATCATCGGTCTAGGTTCAAGTTGAATCAGTATCACATCTCTTCCCGTCTGCCAACTTTCACCTCTCGCGGTTCCAGGAAGCCAGCCACCTCCGATAGGGTGTAGAGGGGGCGATTTTTGACCTCCTCGTAAATC
>JBAUTA010000156.1:0-2605 GCA_049581985.1 Kovacikia sp. | reverse complement strand
GCTCAGGTGTGCATGAAAAGCACCAAAATGTTGAGGAGCCGGATGAAGGGAAAACTTTCATGTCCGGTTTTGAAGACCAGCAGGTAGGGCGACCTGCCTGCTGAGTTTAATTTATACTGTCGCGAAGAAGTAGGGTGACTGAGACAGGTTGAGGTTAGTTTCTGGCTCGAAGAATTGGCTGTGGTTTAGATTTTGATGAAGGCTATTTATTCACATTTTGATCAATTCAAAAACCTCAACTCAAAGACTTTGCAAACGGTTTATCTCCATTTTGAAAGTAACTCAAAGACCTCCACTCAAAGACCTTGTAAATGGCTTGAAGCAAGCCATCACAAACTGCAAGGAGCCATAGAAGTTCAAACAGTGCAAGGAGCCATAGAAGTTGTGAAACGCTTGGAGATTTGGGATGAGGCAGTCGGCGCTACATTTCGCAGGGGGTGGTCGGTGGGGTGAAATACGGAGAAGTGCGATCGTTTTTTAATTCAGGTTGCGCTGTATAAAGAATCCATGTAAGCCGTGGGTTGGAAAACACAGGACAATCAAAACAACCACGTTTGACCTGAACCCCAATTCCCCAACCCACAGGAGTTGTTATATGAAGATTCTAGGCATTGACCTGGGTAAATACAAGTCTGCTGCTTGCTTATTCGATTCAGACACCCACGAAACCCTTCATTTTACCTTCCCCTCCTTCCCTGCTGAATTTAAGTCCCTCCTCGCCAATACACAACCTGAATTAGTCGTCATTGAAGCGTGTGCCCTTTCAGGGTGGGTTCACGATCTGTGTCAGGCTGAGGCGTTTAAGATCCTTGTGGCCAATACCAATCAAAAAGCCTGGAGCTGGAAACACGTCAAACGCAAAACCGATAAAGATGATGCCTTGAAGCTAACGAAACTCGCAGCCCTGGGGATGATTGTCCCCGTTTATATCCCCCCTGCTGAATCTCGTCAATATCGCCAGCTTGTGAAATACCGTAAACGGTTGGTTAGCCGAGTAACTCAAGTTCAAAACACGATCCGTGCACTGTTCAATCTACAGGGCATTCCCATACCCGTAGGTACACGAGCTTGGAGCATTGCAGGTTTAGAAACGATGAGTCGCTATCGAAAGCCACTAGAAGAGTGTGAAGTTCTTACCCTTTGGCAAGGCCAACTGGATATCGAGCTAACCGCATTAGATCGGCTGTGGGAAGAGCTAAACGCTGTGGATTTACAACTGACCAACATAGCCAAACAAGATACGAGAGTCCAGCTTTTAGAATCCATTCCAGGAGTAGGCCGTAGAACGGCTGAAGTGATTGTGGCCTATCTCGATGACCCTCATCGGTTCAAAAATGCGAGACAAGTGAGTGCGTATGCTGGCTTAGTTCCGCGCCAAAGTCAATCTGGAGAATCCAATCGGATGGGACGGATCACGGGTAGAGGACCACGGCTATTACGTACTGCTCTGGTTGAGGCGGCTTGGGCGATGTTGCGCTATAACCCCTGGGCAGCGGCACTGTTTCAACGCCTTTGTGGGGGTCAGAAGTCTCGTAAAAAACAAGCCATTATTGGTGTTGCTCGAAAATTATTGGTGAGGTGTTGGACACTTTTGCGTAAACAGGAAAAATGGAATCCTGATCAGGATCATATTGCTGCTATCTAATTGTTTTGTGTCATTGATTCTTTCTATTCTTGAATGCGTTGGATTTGGCGATCGCCTTAATTGGCGGCTTTGCTCAGAGCTTGGCAACGAAAATAGTCTGCTATTGTAAGATTGCTATAACGAATAAGCCTGAGCACCTTATGTACTTTGCATGTCACTCTTGAGACGACTGCTTCAATCGATGAAGGGTCGGCAACTCGGATAGTCGATTAAGTCCATTAGGATTCAAGCTAGAAAAGAGAATCAAAAAACATAAATCAGGAGGAAGAAAAGGAAAGATTAACGAAGGAAATAAATGGAAAGGAGTATCTCTCAAAAAAAAAGTGGGAGCTGCTTTTCTTTGGAAAATAGATCAAAAATAGTCGTTGACACCCCCACGGCTTCATAGTCCAGTCGTTGCACACGGAACGGGCCTAAGTGCGATCGGTTATGATGCAAAGTGAGTCGCCGTCCGGTGAACTCCAGGCCGTTAGACCTCTAAATCCGGGTCGGCTTTACTTTGCCTGTAATCATATCATTCGCGATGACGAAATTTATGAGAACATGAGTTCTGTCAAATTCGCTTCTCTGCTGGATGCCAACGCACGAACCTGAAATACAAGCTCAAGCACGGACAATTTTAGACCAGATCGCCTCTACTCCCTTTGATCAGTGCCAACCATTAACCCGTGAATTTCAGAGCATTCCAGCTCGTCCTGGAATTTACGCAGTTAGGCACAGAACTGACGGATTACTTTACATTGGTAAAACTAAGAGTCTAAGAGGACGTTTTAGCGGTGGACATAAAGCTTTTTTGTGGGCGTGGCTGGATAAATATCAAGATGAGGATGTGCGAATCGCAGTCCAGCTTATTCCACATTCGGAGAGCCCTGCGCTACTATTGGAACTAGAAGCAATCATTCTAAGGGCTACTGAGCCACCTTATAACGTCCAAATTCCAGCCGAAAGGTGAAGCTATGC
>JBAUTA010000155.1:0-2676 GCA_049581985.1 Kovacikia sp. | reverse complement strand
ATGTCAAACGATCGGTGTAGAGTTTCACGAACTGAGCGACCTGATTACTGCACAACAGGTAATCAGACGGGAACGGGGAATCGAAATTGCCCCGGATTCCCCAAACGAGCTTTAAGAGCGACGGGTTTTGAGATTTACCCTACGGCAATCCTCAGTAGATTGAACGCATAGATTGAAAGCGCAAATTGAAAGCGTAGAGGTTGGTTAATCCCAGTTTAAAGAGCAAACACGACAGATGGAACCGGGGTGCAGGGGGTAGGTATTTGGCCCAGTTTTAACGTGTTCTTTACCCACTGCCCTTAAGTTGAAAGAGGTCGTGTTATTTAACCGTTGATAGATTGAGCATCCAAACTTCAAAATTCAAGGTCAAGCGTTTGATTCGCAGGAGCCTTCTACCCATCCTGACGCTGCCCATGCTGTCTGCCTGTGTTAAGACCCTGGATAGCGACAAAATGGGTCAAAGCATTCAGCAAGACGTGATTCGGCAGGGAGGGCTATCGCTAAAAGCAGTGACCTGCCCAGCTAAAATTGAGCCAGAAGCAGGCAAGACGTTTGAGTGTGTTGGCGAAATAGAATCGGGCTACACCTTTGCTATTCCAGTTAAGCAGCAGGATGATCAGGGGCATGTGATCTGGGATGTTCCCCATGCTAAGGGATTGCTGAATGTGGCAAAGTTTGAAAACTCCGTTCAGGAAACTCTCCAGGCTGAAATTGGTTCTCGTCCTATCATCCGTTGTGGGGAAGGGTTTAAGTCGATTAAACCCGGACAAACTTTTGAGTGCAAAGTTGAAGTACGACAGAAGCCAGGAGATTCAAAAGTTCCCGGTGTTACCAAAGGAGCAACAGCTTCCAGTCCCGCCAAAAAATTGACAGCGAAGGCCGCTAAAAACTTGACCCGTGACACGATCGTCGTTTCGATCGGTGCCGATGGAAATGTAACTTGGCAGCGGGTTATGCCAGGTGCGATTAGCCAACTCTTGCCTAAACCGACTGCTGCTCAACCGGCGATCGAGAAGTCCCCAAACGCTAAATCTGCTGCTCAAACAGCGACCAGTCCCGCCTCACCTGCCCCTCCTGCTCAGAAAAATGCTGAAGATTTTTTGAACCAGCCAGGGGCTTCAGCTCAATTTGAGGATTAATCCCCGTTGATGCTTTAGGAAAGAATAGCGGAGACTGGAGTGGTTTCAGAATCTGTTTTGCTGTTAGCAGGGAGTAACGCTGATTCAGAAAGGTCTGCCCCATTCAGCATCGCGACCTCAGTCTGTTTTGCCAGCGGTGTTTCCTGAAATACCTTTAAGTCAAACCAGAAAGTTGTGCCTTTCCCAACTTCACTAATTAGATGCACTTTGCTGTTGTGTTTCTCAATGATGTTTCGAACGATCGATAAGCCTAGTCCGGTACCTTCCAGGGTATGAACGCGGTTTTCAACCCGGAAGAAGCGATCGAAGATAGCCTCTTGATCTTCCGGATCAATGCCGATTCCCGTATCGGCAATCTCAATCCGAACAAACCTGTCTGGTTTCTCAGCAT
Source organism: Kovacikia sp. (assembly GCA_049581985.1). GTDB lineage: Bacteria > Cyanobacteriota > Cyanobacteriia > Leptolyngbyales > Leptolyngbyaceae > Kovacikia. The sequence continues at coordinate 1,146 of JBAUTA010000155.1, read as the reverse complement.
CGAGGGAAGAGCTTCCACTAATTACAGGGGCATCCAAGGGAGCCAGAAATGGCATGGATTTTCCGTTAGCTTCTGTACCGTTAGCTTCTGTACCGTTGGCTTCTGTACTGATGTCTTCCCCAACCAGATAAGCCTTCATGGCAATTTTCCCGCCCGACTCGGTAAATTTTAAGGAGTTGCCCACGAGATTCGTGAAGACTTGAAGTAAGAGATCGTAGTGACCAACAACGGAGGGTAGATCCGGCTGAATGTCCTGGATGAGTTCGATTCCCTTATCTTTGGCGTTGAGTTGGTAGGTTCGCAGGGTTTGCTCGATCGGCTGGGCCAGATCGACTGCTTCCATGTGGTAAAGCTTGCAGGATTCCAAGCGGGACAAATCTAGAACATCATTGACCAGTCGAGTCAGGCGATCGGTTTCCCGGTTGGCGGTTTCTAAAAACTCCTGCCGTTCCTCATGGCCAAGATCTTCGCCATACTCATACAGGGTTTCAATGAAAGATTTAATATTGAACAGGGGGGTCCTCAGTTCGTGGGAAACGTTGCTAATGAACTGGCTCTTGGCTTCGTTGAGCTCGGCTTCGCGGGTGATGTCCTGCACGGTCATTGCAATGCCCCGAACATTCTCGCGGGAAAGATCCAGCACGGTGGTTAGAAGAATTCGAACGGTGCGTTCCCGCAGGGTATCGGGCGAGGAATCGCCTGCTTCCTTTAAAGTAATGCGAAACTCAGCGCCTTCGCGCAGGGCTCCTCTGGCAATTTGATAAAGGGGACGGGTGACTTCGGTTCGCACGGCGGCGGGCAGCAGGTAAAGCAGATTAGTTCCCTCGACTGCTTTACTTTCCCATCCAAACAGACGACGGGCGGTGGGATTAGCCAGAATAACCTGCATGTTGGTATCGAGCAGAACCGCGCCATCGGCGATCGTCGAAACCAGGGTTTCTAGCTTGGCTTTTTCGGCAGTCAGTTCTTCAATATTTTGCTCTTCGTAGCGCTCCAACCGTTCTGCCATGTCATTAAAGCTGGCGATCAGTTCACCCAGTTCACCCCCCAAGGGTAAATCGACCTGCTGCTTGAAGTTGCCTGAAGCGATGTTTTTTACCCCTACCAATAGCTCTTTAATTGGCCTGGTAATGGTTAGGGCATTGA
>JBAUTA010000154.1:0-5436 GCA_049581985.1 Kovacikia sp. | reverse complement strand
CGAGTTCGTTGGCAAGGGTCTTTTCTGGCTGAGGGGCTGAGTAACTCAACGTTTGATACCGCTTTGAAGGTTGCAACCTATATGGTAAACCCCAAAATCTTTTCAAAAGCTTCAGGACAAAGAGTGCCCGCAACTCTCTGGCAAAATGGTCTGTCAGGATTGAGGCGTGAGCATTTGATCTGGCATTCTGCCCTCCCTCAGCCCCCCCTTTCGTCCATCAAAGGCTATCTAATGCTCCTAAAGGATCATTCTATTTTTTCCTTCTAAACTTCACCTTCAGCCCATCCTTTGGGCGGCGAGTGGGAATAATGACCGGTTCCAAACGTTGCTTGGGTAGCAATTCCCATTCGTAATTTCGTAGCAAATGGGCCATCACAATTTTCATTTCTAGCTTGGCGAAAGCGAGTCCGATGCAGATGCGGGAACCACCGCCAAAACCAATCAAACTGAAGGGCTTTTGTTTGGACTCCTGCCGATCGGGACTGAAGCGATCGGGGTCAAATCGTTCTGGATCGGGAAAAACATCGGGCGATCGGTGGGTCATCAAAATCGAATACTGGGCCAGCCACCCTGCCGGAACATGAAACCCCTTGAAGTCAAACGATTTCACCACTCCCCGAAATCCGCCGGCAACTGGGGGATGGAGCCGCTCAGTCTCGTTCAGGATTTGCTCCAGGTAGGGCATTCGGGTGAGCTGCTCAAGGCTGAGGGGGGCTGCGGGCTGGGAGCTAAGGGCTGCTTGTTCGGCTCTGGCTGTTGCCAGAATATCAGGATGGCGGGCAAGTTCAAGGCAGATCCAGGTGAGTAGGGCGGTGGTGGTTTCGTGTCCGGCAAAGAGAAGGAGCATTGCCTGGGCGCGAATTTCTTCCAGCGAGAGCCGATCACCATTTTCGTCCTGGGCTTGAATGAGTAAACTAAGGGCATCATCCGTGGGGGCTTGCTGACGCTGCTGGATGACCTGGGTAAGGTGGTCGAGAAGCTGGTTACGCGCCGCGATCGCCCGTTTAAGACCTAATCCAAACAAGCCATTGGTCAGGGTGGTGAACAATTTGCTGAGGCGAGCGGTGTCTTCTCCAGGAGGAGTACCCAGAAAAATTTGACTGGCGATGTCAAAGGTTAGCTGTTTTAACTCGTCAAACCAGACAAATTCCTGTTTCTGTTCCCAACGTTCCAGGTAAATCTGGGTAATGCTTTCCATCGTTGCTGCATACCTGGTCAGGGCAGGCCCGTGAAAAGCAGGCATCATCAGCCGTCGATTGCGTCGATGCTCTTCTCCTTCCTGAACAAAGAGGGATTCTCCCAGCAAAAGCTTGAAGCTTTGGGGCCAGCCATCTCGCCAGGAAAAGTAATCGGCATGGCTGGAGAGAAGAAACTCAGCGGCTTCTGGGCCTGCCATAAATACCGCCGATCGCCCTAAAATATGCGTTCTAAAGATAGAACCATATTTCTGGAAGCGCTTAACTGCAAAGTTGGGATCAAACAGCAGTTGAAGCGTTTCGCCGATCACAGGTAATCCCCTGTTGCCGGGAGGTAGTAATACCATTTTGAAGGTTGATTTCCGATTTTGGAGGGGGGCAGATTGACACGGGGGAATCTCCCTGGCAACCTCCTTAAGGATAAATCAAAATTTTGTAGGTTGCGGGGCCGGGGGCAACAGCCTGCTCTACAGCGGTTGCCAGATCTTTGAGTGGGTAGCGATCGCTGACCAGCGCATCGACATCAATGCGTTTGTTAAACACAATCTCTGCCGCTAGTGCCTGGACCCGGTAGGAAGAACTGTAGCTGCCCATCAAATCAATTTCGCGACGGTAGAGAATATTTGGGTTCAGCGGAATCTCTACCTCATCTGGAAACTCGGCAAAAAAGAGGATCTTGCCACCTTTGCGGGTGCAGTCCAGGGCTTGAAAGAAAGCTTTTTCGCTGGGAACGGCCAAGAGGCTGGTATCGACTCCCATCCCCTGGGTAAGCGATTGGATTTTAGTAGATAGGTCTGGGTCGCGGGCATCAAAGGCCGCATCGGCTCCTACACTCAGGGCTTTTTCGATCCGGCTAGGGAGTAAGTCAGTGGCGATCGCCGTTGCTCCAAAATATTTGACCAGCATGATGAACATCAGCCCGATCGGTCCGGCTCCCGTAACTAAAACCGTTTGACCCGGTTGAACCTGGGCTTTTTTGACCGCTTTTAAGCAACAGTTGGTTGGCTCAACAAAACTCGCCTGCTCAAAGGTGATGTTGTCGGGAATAGTCATCAGCCCACCCTGGCGAACAATATGCCCCGGCACTTTGACATACTCGGCAAAGCCCCCACCACTGGGTGCGAAGCCTGCGGTGGTCGTAATGTTTTTGTAGACCTCACACATGGAGAAGTTGTCATTCAAACAGTAGGCACAGTGCATGCAGGGAATGTGATGCAAAACAACCACACGATCGCCCACTTGCCAATCGGTTACTTCTGCGCCAATAGCGGCGATCGTCCCAGCAGTTTCATGCCCAAAAATACGCGGCGGATTGTAGAGCGGATAGCGAATCTTTTTGATATCTGACTGACATAACCCGACCACTCGCACCTGCACTAACACCTCATCCGGCAAAACCTCTGGGGTTGGAAGCTCTTCGTAACTAAGCTGATTGACTCCCCGAAACACCTGCGCTTTCATGGCTAAGTTCCTTAAGATCCTTCAATGCAGACTTTAACATTCGTTATGTATCTTGGGTATCAAAAGCCAGGGACTCAGATTCCTACCCCATCAGCAAGCCCTTTGTCTTGCCCTGTTCACCCTGGCGGTTAGACCGCGTTACTTGCCGTTCTTAGCAAGGGTAGGCTCCACGATAATAAGCCATCAGGTCTTACGCTTTTTCAGCCGAGTAAATCCCTAACTGATGAGCAAGTGTAACAGCAAAATCAATGTAACCGAAAGGCATCGCGGTAATCACTGCGCCATCCACTACGACCAGTTGATCAACGTAGTGCGTCTTTTTCCAATAGGGGGCTGCCCATTCTATCAGCTCCGGGTCTAATGAAGCATAGCGTTCTGTGTAAGTGTGCGTGATGGATCGTCCCTGTAAGATGCCTGTTTTAGCCAGCACCAACACTCCCCCACAAACTCCTCCAATCCAAAGATTTTGGGCATGGGCATTTTGTAAAACAGTATCAATATCAGAGTTTTCCATCGCTTCCGTTGGATCTCCGCCTGGAACAAGTAAACAAGCGCAATCTGCAACCTGAATATCCTGAAAACCCATATCTGCCCTGACTTTCATACCGTTGGAATTGATCAGAGGTTCTCCATTTGGGGTTGCAATAGACACTGGGTAAGCGGGATGTAGCAGCTCAGTGGCAAGCATCACTTCAAACAGAATGCAACCTGGATAAGCCAGTACCAAAGTTTTTTTCGTCATTGCACTGCACGCTGCTAACTGCTAAAGCCTAGATCGGAGAGAAAGCTACATTTGAGATGCTGTCTAGTTAACCTAAGCGAAGAGATCACTCCCTCCGCTCGGCTTCAAAACCGTGCGTGCGACTTTCACCGCACACGGCTCCTGAGATACCGACTCTTTGTCATAGCCACCCGTTCAATTGAGTGGGTCGATTCACTCAACTGCCCTGGTTTGCAACCTCCCGGTTGGCGGTCCAGTGCGGTAGCAGGTTTCTTTGTGCGATCACGTCAGACTCTAACTGTCCCTCCATTACAGCGATCGCACGACAGCTTTTCTTACCAACTCCCCTGATTCAGATAACTTAAGAACGACTGAACACCCAACAACTGAATGCTATGCGTCTCCATCGCCGCCCTCAATTCATCGTCAGCCCGTAAATCATTATCCCCAGACACAATGATCTCTTGGCAATGCCATCGATCGCCGTTGCCAGTACAGGTAAATCTTTTGGATTCCGACAATTCGGAGGAACCGTTACCACCCACAACCCGGAGGGTCATACCTGCTGAGATTGCTGACGGACAGCCTGAATTTCAGCCATGATGTCACTATCTGTAATGTCATCTACAGGCGGTTGGGCATACAGTTCTTGAATCAACGCGGCTAAATCCGAGCGTAACCCTGCCTGAACCAAAGCCCTGCCAAGCTCTTCTCGCTCCTCAGACTGCAATTGTTGGACAGCGAAAATCAGTTGCTCTAAGGTAATGGGAATCGAGACCATATCCGTACCCATCGCTGAACTTCTTACATTGTAGTGCGATCGCGACTCGCCATTATGCGATCCCATTGCCCCCATCAACAAGTGCGATCTCACCTAATAAACCTCGTCATGACTTCCAATATCAATTAGCAAGATTTCCTCTTCTCCTGTTTCTGGATTGTCAACAAAGTCAAACACAATCCGACAATCATATACAAGTGATTTGTAGGGTCGTTTGAATGAGGAGGCAAAGGTAATTGTTTTCATCGATTGAGTTCGGCGATCGCGTCTTCCACCGAACTCCGGAGAACCTGACCTGCCTGATGTTCAGCTTTAGCTTGGGTGATGTGAGTAGCAATTTCAGCACGACGGCGATCAATGAGGCGTTTTTGAAGGATGGCGATTAGGGCTTCCTGGTCTTCGATAGAGAGCGACTCAATCGTGTCTAAGGCTTCATTAAAGGTGACTGATTGCATAAAGAACACAACTCCGATCCAGCTAGGTCTTGACTCCATTTTAAGCGCGATCGCGACTTGCCATAGTGCCATCCCATTGCCCTAATCAACAAGTGCGATCGTGGTGGGACACAAAAAGTGTGACTGGCTTCTGGGCAAGCGGGCGATGGTAGGTGGAATAGGGAGGAGCGATCCCTACAGCCCTGTCGCAAACACCTGTTCCGCCGTTAGATTCAACTCTCTGGAAAGGTTGGAGAAATAATGCGTGCTGCTTCGCAGATACCGCCAGGGTCGCTGCCTCGAAATTGCTGTACCTGATATTCTCCATCAACCAATTGATAAACCGAGAAGGTCGGTTGCTTGGGAATGCCGATGTAGCGCCGTCCTCCCAAACCTAAATAACCCACAATCCAATACTCTGGGATTTGTAGCGCTTCATAGTCAATAAACTTGTGCCCATAATCATCTCGCCAGTTTGTGCTGACCACCTCAACCACCAGTTTGACCGATTTCCCCTGCGTAATCGTCGATCGCTTTTTCCACAATGGCTCATCCTGTAAAGCCGCTTGATCCAGCACATTCAAATCGGGGTTATAGCCAGCCTGCTCATTGTCCACAGGTTTGACGATCGCCTGTCGCGGAATCAGATAGGGCAACGCCAAGCGATCGATTTCAACCCCTAGTGTTGCAAATCATAAATTTTGCACCATGGGGGAGTGGGGGCTTCGCCCCCAAAAGGCTACTGTGTACACACATCTCGACTCGGATACTAAAACTCTGCAAGATCCCCCTTAATCCCCCTTAAAAAGGGGGACTTCCGATCCGGTTCCCTCCTTTTTAAGG
>JBAUTA010000153.1:0-1903 GCA_049581985.1 Kovacikia sp. | reverse complement strand
GGTGACACCCTGGCGAATCCAGCCGTAAGCATAGGTGGAGAACTTGAACCCGCGACTGGGTGACTCAGGTATTTTTGATTTTTTTCTAGGGTGGCAAAGATAGCTGGAGAAACTTCTGCTCCAGATTAGCGAGGTAGGTGTCTGAGGAGCGGCGGAAATTCCGCTGTTGATTGCGCTGTTGTTGGTAATTCTTTAATTCTGTGCGAACCGATTGCCAAGCTGAAATGGAAACGCTGGATAAGTCATCAGCAGTAAATGAATGCGTTTGAGTGGCAATGGCGGCAACAATTTGGACTGCCCCTCGCACAACCAGGGAAGCAGGAGCCACTTTGCGTCCAGTACACCGTCGTTGGTGATGTCGCCAGGAGCCAAACAATTGCTCCAAGTCATTGTTGGTTCTGGGTAACTCTGCCAAGTCATAACAATGGAACAACCCCGGTGCATAACTCTGAGTCACTTTGAGAAAATGCTCAATACCAGCAGATAAGCTGCCTGCTTGGACTTTGTCGTGTTCCATCCGTTGCAGCAATTGTTCGAGTCGGTCGCGGACATGATGGCCATCCAATTGCTCGTCGTTGTCGAGAATGGTTGCGACCTGATGCACCCAATCAAACGCGACGGCAATGGGTTGCCATAGGGCTGCAGTTTGAGTGAGTGCCGTCGAGAGCAGTTGTTTTAACTGGCTGAGGAGCTTGGGGACGCCCCCTTTTGAGCGAGTCGTTCTAAACTATCATCAATGGCGCTGAGGCGCTTGTGTAACGTTAACCCAGCCGCATCCAGAGGTGGACGACCATCATCGGTGAGGGCAGCACGAACCGCTTGGCAATACCCCTCAACTACCTCATTGGTCGGATTTTCAGGCTGTTGCTGAACCATTCGTTCCAACTTCCGTACTCCTCTCACCCGTTTTTTAAGTTCCTTTTTGGCATGACGGTCTGCCTCGTAAATCGGTTTGGCGGCTTCCCGCAGGTAGTGGAAATGGCACAACCCATGAGCTACCTCCGGCAGAGCGTTGGCAACGGCTCTCCGGATAGAACACTGCCCATCACTCATAAGTGCAACAATCGGTACAGGCAATTGTTGTTTGACTTGAGTTAGCAACGGAGCCAAGTCATTACTGCTGGAGGACAACAAGGGCTTAGCCAACAAAATTTCACCACTGAGGACTTCTCGAATCACCCACAACACTTCATGACCCACATCCGGTTGCATCCCATCGATTGCAAGTATCACTTGCGATTGCCCAGCCATGATCTTGTTAATTCGCTCAGCATCTCCCATTTGCAGTGAGACTAATTCATCGTAGCGGTGCAATAAATAACTCACACTGCGTTCACTGACCTGCAAGCCTCTGCTCTCCAAAACTTGATGAATTTGACTCACACTCCGATGCTCTTGGTAGCGCAAGCAACCCACAAACGCAATCACATCCAAACCAAATTCATATTGGGGTAAGGCCCATTTCCCTTCTGCCTCCGGTCGATAAGCTTGACCATATCGTTCACACTCCGGGGTCGCACATCGTCTCACTTTCAGGCGCAACTGCACCACTCCGTCGAGCGTTCGTATTCGTCGGAAGTTGTCGTATTTATTCCACATCCATCCCCCACAGACTGGACATGTCTGTTGAATGCACTCAATCACTTCCTCTCGTGTCGCTTCCGGTTGGGGGGTGCGTCTGACCATTGGTTGCTTTTGCCTTCACTGATGCACGGGTTCTAGTCTACCGAATCTCCAAATCCTCCAGTCGGCTTTGCTGCCCTAGAAAAAAAACCTATCGCTGGAAACGCACTCGCAATAGTCATCGACGCAAACAAGATCCGGTGCAAAAGGCATGCAAGCAGGCAGATTTAGACACTTTAGAACTCGCCGCACAGGAAGGGCATATTGAACTCAAGTATCT
>JBAUTA010000152.1:0-2172 GCA_049581985.1 Kovacikia sp. | reverse complement strand
TAAATAGCGTGATAGGTAGAGTGCGCCGAAAAAGGCTGCGCCAGCCTGTAAAAGATGCCGCTTTTTCATGATATCTGATCAGCAACCGGGGAGGGGGAGTAGGGAGGGGTCAAGACAGGTTGATGACTTGAGCCTGAGATTGGGCTCAGGATGACAGGCAGGGCAGGTGGGTTGGTAACCAGAGCCCGATCGCCCTAAAAACACTCTAATCGCTTTGCCTGAGCAAGTTCTGATAGGCTTATGAGAGCCAGCTTAAAACCCAATACCTCGGTTAGTGGCGGTTGAAACCGCAGCGATAGAAACGAAACCTGCCTCCGCAGGGTGAACTGTCCGTAGTCTGTGAAGGCAGACTTTGCTTGTGTAGCCGCGAATTCCATGCGATGGGGCTTACCTAATGCGCCGTTGGTGCCTTTGTCCCGGCTCCGCCCTTACCCAAAAATAGGAGTAAGGGAAGTGAGCAGAGGAAGACAACTCCAACGAACCGAAAAATATCCGCGTAGGAAAGTACTGCTGCCTGGGTGTTAACCAATCCTTGCAGGGTTTCCAGGGCTTGCTGATGGGCAGTTGCGACGTCCGAGCCACCGGTTTGATAAACACCTGTCAATAGGTTGAGGCGTTGACTTGTCTCCGGACTATAGGGGGTTAGTTTTGACAGCAAGACAGTTTGGTGAAAGGCTTCCCGTTGCTGGAGTAGGGTTGTAAGTAGGGCAATTCCAACGCTACCACCCAGTTGGCGGGTGAGATTGTAAAAGCCCGACCCAGAGGCAATGTCTTGCTTGGGGAGGGGGCCCAACGTTGCCAGGCTCAAGGGTAGGAACATAAGAACAGTTACGGCTCCCCGCCAAACCAGGGGGACAAATAAATCATCGGTTCCGGTTTGGGGCGTAATGTCTGCCAGCTTATACATCACCAGGCTTGATCCAACGGCACCCATGCCAATCAGGATGCGGGCATCTATTTTTGTTGAGAGCTTACCCAGCAAAATCATAGTGATGGCTGATGCCAGCGCACCGGGAGCCAATAACCAACCTGTCTGGGTTGCCGAAAATCCCAGAATGCTTTGAGCAAAGAGCGGAACGGCAAATAGGGTTCCGTAGAGTCCCATTCCCAAAATGCCAGAGTAAAGACTTCCGGCGGCCAGGGAACGGTGACGTAATACCCGCAGGTCAACGGCTGGTGCTCTGGTACGCAGTTCTCGCCAGATAAACGATCCCAGACCAACAACGCCGACGATCGCCAGGGTTGTGATGAAACCGGAATCAAACCAACTGTCCTTTTCTCCTTCCTCTAACACGGTTTGCAGGCATCCGATCGCCACAGCCAACAGCCCAATTCCCCACCAGTCCACTGTTCGGTTTGTTTGCTTGGGTTGGATGGGATCGGGCTGTAAAAACAGAATTGCCATCACAACGGCGGCGATCCCGATCGGAAGATTGATGAAGAAAATCCAGCGCCAACCCAGGCTATCGGTTAAGTAGCCGCCCAAGGTAGGACCGATCGCCGGTCCAGCAATGACGCCCACGCCAAAGATAGATTGGGCAAAGCCCTGTTCTGCGGGGGGAAACGTTTCAAATAAAATTGCCTGACCTTTTGCCAGCAGCCCACCGCCACACAGCCCTTGAACAATTCGGGCAACCACCAGCATTGGCAGATTGACCGACAGACCGCATAAAACAGAGGCGAGCGTGAATCCTAGCATCGAGAACACGAAGTAAGCTTTTTTGCCAAACACATCGCCCAACCAGGCCGACAGGGGGATGAGAATCACATTGGCGATCGCATAGCCCGTCACGACCCAACCTACCTCACTCACCGTTGCCCCCAGGTTTGCCTGGATATCTGCTAGAGCCACGTTAACAATGCTGGTGTCAATCACTTCCAGGATGGCACCCAGAGAGGCTGTAAACGTAATTGCCCACTTTAGCGGTCCCTGAATATAACCAGAGGTGTCATCTCTCGATTGTTTAGATATTGAACGAGACCGATGATTTATTACAGCCATTGCTAGTGATATTGAATTTAAAAAATAAGGGTCTCAGATGGGATACAAGGATCCTCTCCTGCACCCCGGTTTCATCTGAAGAATAAGGGCTTTATAGTCCCCATCTTTGACCAGAACCTTTTGTACCGTTGCGGTAATTCTGGCGGAAATGGGAGAGGGATGGCCCTGAA
>JBAUTA010000151.1:0-2034 GCA_049581985.1 Kovacikia sp. | reverse complement strand
CCCCACTCCCCCTTTAATCCTCTGTCCTAATCAAACTGGCAATAGCGATGAGTTAGGACGGGGTGCAGGGGTTTCACCCCTGGCTGGGGGCAACGCTCCCACTTCCTCTTTAATCCTCTGTCCTAATTAAAGTGGCAATAGCTATACTTTACTGAATTTAAGGAACTGGGTGCAATTAAACTAAGGATGGCTCTAAGGGCGGGAGGGGTAGAATCCCTTGCCTGGGGGCAATGCCCCCGCTCTCCCTGCTTATCTTCCTGCTTATTATTAATGGCGCCTACCTACCTATGAGTCCCTATCCCCACGCTTTTGATGCTGCTTCTAATCTTGTCTCGCCTGAGATTCCACCCGGTTTGAACAACAGTTTTCCACCTTTGAGGTTAGGAGTCATGGCATCGGGGAGTGGGAGCAATTTTGAAGCGATCGCCCAGGCCATTGCCGATCAAACCCTCAACGCTCAGATCCAAGTCCTGGTTTATAACAATCCGGGCGCAAAAGCGGCTGCCCGCGCCGAGCGGTGGGGTCTGCCTGCGGTATTGCTAAACCATCGGGAGTTTCCCAACCGGGAGGAACTGGATCGGGCGATCGTCCAAACCTTCCACCAACACAATGTGGAATGGGTAATTATGGCTGGTTGGATGCGAATTGTGACGCCTGTTTTGATTCACGCTTTCCCCAACCGGATGTTGAATATTCATCCCAGCCTTCTGCCCAGCTTTAAGGGAAATAGGGCGGTTGAACAGGCCTTAGCAGCAGGGGTCAAGATTACAGGTTGCACCGTGCACCTGGTTGTGCCAGAAGTGGACAGTGGGGCCATCATTATGCAGGCGGCGGTTCCGGTTCTGCCTGAGGACACCGTTGAGTCGTTGCACGAAAGAATTCACCTCCAGGAGCATCGCATTTTTCCCCTGGCGATCGCCCTGGCAGCTAAGGAATGCGAACAAAACAAACCCCTGTAGGGCGTTAGCAGGGAGGCAAAAGCCTGGGTGATGACCACCCGCTTACCTGCCGAATGCCAGGCCCTGACTCCAGGTTCCCAGCCCCGTTGACGCCCCTGCCTGCTTTTCCCATGCCTTTTCCCATGCCTTTTCCTATGGGCAAGGACATCACAGCCGCGCTGATTCTGCCGTCAGTTTCCGAATCTGAAGCGGAGACAATTCTTCCACATTGTTAAAAACCGCGATCGCCCCTGCCTGTCGGAGTGTGACTGCGTAGGCATGGCTCCGATCCGGCGAATCTTGCACATGGGGGGGCAACACGCCAACGCCAATCCAGGGGCGATCGGGTTGCCGCTGGCGGGCATGCTTAACCGTATACATATCCGCCACCGTATCCCCCACATAGATAACAGGAGTCCTGGAAGCCGCTTGCTCTAGCAACTCGATGGTCTGCAACAGCCCGGTTGGATCGGGCTTACCAGGTGCATCTTCCATCGCCACCAGTACGGGGGACTGCAAGCCCATCCGTTTTTCTAAAACATAGCGGGCAGAACCAGTCGTTGCGCCGCTAAAAAATCCCCACGGGATCCCTGCATAGGTCAATTTCTCCAGATAACTCGCCTGCATGAGTAAGGGTTCCTGGCAAATATAGCCTGTCCAATGGGTTGGATCCGGTCCCCGATAGCGAGTTTGAAAGAAAGCCACCAGTTCCTCGTAGTTGAGCCGAATACGATCGCTGCCAGCGGGATTTTCTGAAGCAGCCGTTTCAATTCCATCTACCCAGCGGGGTTGACCCTGACGCTCAAAGTAGCGATAGACCAGCTCCTGAGATGCCTCCCAATCGTTATTCCAGAGGCCCTCCGCCTTTAAGTCATCAATCTCCAGGGCGGAAGGACGGTAGGCTCCAGCGGTAAAGTGTTCCACTGTATCTGCCAATGCTCTGCGATAGGAGCCGCTCACATCACGGACTACCCCATCGATATCAAATACGATGACGGGTTCTGTAGGGACTGGTTCTGGGGCAATTCGGTTCAAGTTTGCTGCTAATTCCATGGGTGCTTTTGAATGGGTACTTTTGAATGGGTGCTGCTGAAAT
>JBAUTA010000150.1:0-2405 GCA_049581985.1 Kovacikia sp. | reverse complement strand
TTCGTAGGACATAACAATCTCCTCCTTCAGAACGAGAATGGACGAAAGTGCAATTTTGGGATCCGGGCGCATAGTTACGCCCCTTTCAGCAGATAGCCCTGGCTAATTCATTGCAAGAGCAGGAAGGGCGACTGGGCGACTGGGCCCCATCCTAACGAATAGGGCTAAGGCCATAGCTGATTTAATTCATTGACTCACAAGGAATCAAATCGCAGGCGCGTAGTACACATACTACCAACATACTACACGCCTGTCAATTAGAGGGAGGAGGGATTAGAACGGGCAGGCGATCGCACTTAAGCAGGGCTATAGGCTACTTGCTCAGCCCTGCTCCCTGGAGTTGCTGGCCCGGTTCAGAATACTGGACTTTATTGGCTGGAAGACTTATCAGGAGAAACCGGATTTCGTCCAGAAGAACCATTCGATTCCCGAACTTGGGGTGCTTCTGCCAAAACTGCAATCATGCCCGTGCGCTCTGTTTCTAAAGTTGTGTCACTGAGCAAGTCCACAACAGTAACGCCAACAATGGTTTCGATCAACTCCTTAAGTTGGGGTTGAATTGCGGCTTTGAGACTAGAGTGAATTTCTTCCACAAGCTCCTCTTTGCCATCACCGACTAAAAGCTGTTCCGGCTGAGTAACCGCTTTCTCTAAAACGATGACAATTTTTTGCTCCAAAATCTGGCAATCAACATTACTAATTCGGTGCCCAAGCTGGTTTCGGTAAAGTGCTTGAATGCGTTGTGAAAGTGTCCGTTCTAGCTGTCCCCGTGTTGGCAAAGCGTCTGTCATAGATACAGGCATAACTAGCGCAAGTATTAACACTTTCCAGCAAATCCACAGTTTTTAATTCAATTCTTTATCTTTTTTAAAGATTGATTTATTAGGTTAACCAAAAATTAATTAAACCCGTCATACTTATGACATACTTATGAAGTCATACTCAACAAATTGTTTTGAGCAGTCCGTTACCCGCTTGAAAACCTTGACTGGGAATAACGAACGTAACCAGGAAAGAGGTAGTCCTGGAAAAGACAGGATAAGGAGGTGTAGAAGAGTAGGAAATGCCCATCCTTTTATCCTCCCCTTATAATTTTTCCTCCTTTTCTTAACAGACTATCGGTTAAGGAAGTAAGTAAAGACTTCAACCGGGTATAGGAAGTACGAACAGCCTATCCAAAGTGCCGAACACGCCGCTGAGGAAGACTTTCGTCTGTTCTTCTTGGAATACGCAAACCCGTTCGCGATTTTCCCTGACGGAGGATAGATGAATATGCCGTTTACTATTGGTAGCAATAGTCAGGCTACTATTCTGGTGGTTGATGATGATCCAGATAATTTGTTGTTACTGACTTATCAGATTTCGTTGCTGATAGATTGCGCTGTAATCAGTGCAACAGACGGTTATACCGCTTTATCGCTGGCAAGACGGGTTCACCCAAAGCTCATTTTGCTCGATGTTATGCTGCCCGATATAAATGGGTTTGAGGTAGTCAGCAGACTCAAGCAGGATTCTTTGACCCAAAAAATTCCAGTGGTTGCTGTAACAGCAATGGCCCGATCGCAGGATCAGGATTTAGCGCTTCAGGCAGGCTGTGATGGTTACTTGAGAAAACCCTATGAGCTTGAGAGTTTGGAGCGGGTGATTTATCGTTATCTTAATATTTCTTGTCCCCTTTCAAACTAAGGAGAGAAAGCTGACTAGACGCTTTTTCCGTTTCTGGAAATACCTTACTCCCCCCGTTTTTTGGGAAATTCTAACCCGCACTGGCAACCAGCGCTTACCTGGCCTGGCTGCCGAGATGGCATATAATGCTGTCCTGGCTTTATTCCCAGCGATCGTGGCAATTTTTGCTTCCTTTGGTTTGGTCAAATCCTCTGGACAGAGTCTGCTAAAACTTGCGGATCAGTTAGCGCTGGTGGTTCCCGTTGATGTGCTGACTCTGATTCAGAACTTTATTCGAGAAGTGGCCCAAACTAGAAATCAGGGGCTTTTCTCAATTAGCTTTGTGCTGTCATTGTGGGCAGCGTCCAGCGTGCTGAGCTCAGCGATGAGTGCGCTTGATCAAATTCATCAGATGTCCCTGTCTCAAAAACGTCCGTTTTGGAAGGCAAAGCTTGTTTCCCTGGGGTTAACGATCGGCACGATTTTACTCCTGCTGCTGGCTTCCACCCTGGTTTTTATTAGTGATTTCATTGTCAGAATTGTGGCGGTTCGTAGTGGTCAGTTGCAGTCGGGGCTGTTGACCGGCTGGCAACTGTTGAGTTTGCCGTTGGCCTTAGGAATTGTCGTAATTGCCTTTGCTTTTATTTACCGCTATGGGCCGAGTCGCTGGGTTGCAGGCACGCCTATTCTGCCGGGGGCAATTCTAGCAGCCGGATTTTGGGCACTTTTCTCCAGTTTGT
>JBAUTA010000149.1:0-1692 GCA_049581985.1 Kovacikia sp. | reverse complement strand
GACTGCTTGCTATTATCCCCTATTCCCCAACAAGTCTAATAAACCAGTGTTTCAGGATCGATCAATGACAGGTTTCATCTAGACACCGCCTTATGATACCTGGGCCTGGATGTCCTGTGACGGGATTATTCACTTGCGTTCAAAATTGAACAGAAGGCTTAGCTAATGGCAAAATTCAAGGTCAAAATGCTCATTACCTCACCTGGATTTGGCCCCGGCAGCAAAGGACTCCAAGCCCCAACCTCTGCAAAATTCAGCTTGTGCAGTTTGTAGATTACACTCATTACCTCTTGCCGGGAGCCGATCGCCAATAGCCGAACAGATTCGCGCTCTGGCTCTGGATTCACTGAAAAGTCAAGAGAAAATCGCACCGCAGGCGGTTGGGTTGGTTCTTCTAAAAAAGCTGTGTGCATAGAAATAGCCTCGTATCGAGAGGAAATTAATGTAGTCCAACTGGATCACACTCATATCATACAGGATGTGATCCAGTTGGCTCACATTTACCTGATTATCATCCTCTGACACGATGAGGTCATGGGAAAAGCGGGACAGGCTCTTAAGCAAATTTTGGAGAAGTACGACATTAGCCAGAATAGTCTGGCTGTCGCTCTAGGTGTAGAACGGGGAAGTGTCTACCGTTGGGTGCATGAAGTGCGTGACCCCAATGCAGAAACGGTTGTCGAACTTGTCACGGCTCTTAGAGGGCTTAATCCTGCTGCTGCTGAGGAGTTCGTCAAAATTTATCTGGGCGATATCGCCAGCGGCAGAGCAAATGAAAAGAGCGATAGCGACAGTGGGGCATGAATCGCCGCTGAATCTTGTAGAGTCTCGCGTGAAGCTCAAAGCCTTGTTGGTCAATGTTGATCCTTCAGCGCTGAACCTTTAACCATTTAACGCTGAATGATTTTTATTCAGCTCTGAATCATTTTCATTCAACGGTCAATCGCTGGGGTTAAGCGTTGAGCCTTTACACCTTAGCCGTTAATCATTGAGCTTTAGGCTTAAATTCTGCTTGCTCAGCTCTGAATGATTGAGATTCCCTGACAACACTTTGAGCTTTGCAGCCTTACGCTTTAACTTGCGATGGGTGTTTCCCCTGCTGCCGCTTTGGGTGTTCTACTTTTCATCGCCCGGAACAGATTTCCTAGCTGTTCTGCAATACCCTTCAATCCAGGAGTTTTCTTTGCTGCTGTCTTCACATAGTCGTAAACCGTCAGGCTGCTGGCCATTGCCTCGCTACCCACTGCCAACAGCGTATCATCGACCTGCTCCGATAGCTGATTCAGCAACATCTCAATTTCCATCAGGGATGTTGCCAAGCGGTAATCATTGGAGAACCCATCCAGATCAAAGCTGGCAGGCAAGATGTTCCGATTGCTCTGTGCCGCATTTAAGCTTGTTTGCACAAATGCTAACCGCTTATCCCCCATCTTGAATAACCGCTTACGTTCAGTGGTGTTCAATGTAATCAGGAAGGGTAGCTTTTGCTGAATGGTTGCAATCGCTTGACGGATTTCTATCAAATCAGCGTCGGATAAAGTTGCGTTGATATCTCGATATGGCATTGATGCGCTCCTGAGAATAGACACTAAAAAAACAGCGAGAAGAAAAACTTCTGGCTGTAGTATTCCCGAAGGATAAAAGCCGCTAACCTAGAACTTCCTGTGAAGACTTTTGTTCATCCTCTTGTAA
>JBAUTA010000148.1:0-1949 GCA_049581985.1 Kovacikia sp. | reverse complement strand
GACTGCTTGCTATTATCCCCTATTCCCCAACAAGTCTATTAAAAATATCTACAGACTCTAATTCATAGGGTGTCTCGGTCTCAATCAGAATCATCCGAACGGTTCGCACATATTAACCTGGCAAATGTAGTCACAACAGTTGCCAGGTTAATATTATCCCCTATTTCCCTACAACTCTATTGATTTAGACTTAGACTATTGATTTACAGGTGTTGAAACTCGCCACATTCCGGTCATGAAATAGTCAGAACTAATTTGAATGGCATCTCTTTTTCGGAACCCATGTCGTTCATAGAACGAGTGATTGCGAACGTTAGATGACACCAGGTAGGACCCCAGACCTTGAGCATCGGCAGCATTCAGGGCTGGCTGTAATAAATGCCCGCCCAACCCCTGTCCTCTCGCTTCAGGTAGGAGAGCAATCCACAGCACTTCACAACGCGGATCGCTCGGTTCATAGGCACCCACTTGATTCGCTAAGTGCTCACAACGCCGTCCAGATTCTGTGCCACCAAAGTGAGTGCTGATTGCGACGACTTGATTGATGACTGCCTCAAATTCATCGTCGAAGACGCATACCTCAGCGGGATACCAAATGCAAACTCCTTGATTTGCTGGAGCAAGGAGAACCTTGCCCCGATTGATGCCATCCGCCACAAAGGGTTGAAAGAAAGCCATCAATGTTTGCAGGCGAATTGAATCGTCTGGAAATATAAACTCAAACATCGGATCATCCACAAAGGCTCTGGCAAGAATGGCTGCAACCGATTGAATCTTCTCGACGAAGACTTTGGATTGATTGTCTTCAAGCTTCAGATTGAGTGGTGTGACACCATAATCCTGAGTCAGATTGAGATCAAATTGTGTGTTAAGCATTGGTTTTATTGCTCCAAAATAGGGCGGATTGGGGTTGTGAGGGTTCAGTCACGGGTTTTGCTGTAACCGCAGTGGCAAACTGACTGAGATTAAAGACAGACGACTCTTGGCGAACACGGGGATACCGTGCTGCGAATGCACAAAGTTTGCACATGGCTGTTTTTGCGAATTGGACTTTTACGAATTAGATTTTTGCGAATTAGACGTGAACGGGAGCAGTCATCAGGAGCACATCGCCCGTGTGATGAATCAGCGGATGAGGCACGACTCTGTTGCGATCGATTACTCTAAATCCATAACGCTGATACAGCTTCAACGCGCCGGTGTTCTGCTCAAAGCACAGTAAACTCAGTTCTGAAAAACCTTGTTCTGCGGCTTGCTGATGGGCGATCCCGAGAAGCTGGGTGCCAATTCCCTGACCCCGAAACTCTGGAAACAGACCAAGAGCACAGATATACCAGGTTCCCGGTGCTTCCAAACTGTAGGGAGCTAACACATCCGGTTCAGATGGCTGCGTCAAAACATGGGTTAGGGAGCTGTCGTTAGGAGAGGCGTGATCCGTTCCTGTTTCTTCTGCATCTTCCACTGGAAAAGTCAACATCATGCCAATAATTTCACCTGCTTGCTCTGCCAGCACACAGTTTTTATAGCTAAACAAGCTGTTTGGATTGGCGTAACGCTGTGCTCCAATTTCGAGCGGGGTTAACCCTGGATACTCGTCAGTGAGGGTACTCCAGACATATTCTGAAACTCCGTCGGATGCAATCTTCATGAGTTGGGCGATCGGGTGACAGTCGTCGTGAGTTGCTGAACGAAAGATTGTTTGAGTAGCAGGATTCATTGAGTTTGACTCCAATCACGATTTACGAATGATGTAGTAGTCGTTCTGAAAGTCGTGGGCAAGCTGCTTAATTTCAACCTGCTGAAATCCCGCATTTGCCAGCAGTTCCAGGGCTTTTTCTTTGCCCCACATTGCCCCTAATCCCATGCCGCCATAGGCCAGCGAAACCGTCATGCAGTGCATACAGGAAATGGTGTATAGCAACGAACCGATGGGATGGTCGAGATTGCCG
>JBAUTA010000147.1:0-2804 GCA_049581985.1 Kovacikia sp. | reverse complement strand
CTCACGCAAGCAAGCGACGTAAAGCAGCACTCGTACTCTGATCCCTCTTTAGCTTGAGGCTCTGCCCCAAAGTGCAGTAGTCCCTTCATTCGGGCTCGATTGTAGCAATTCAGCTTGACGATTTGTGTTGCTTTCTTGACCCTGTACTACTCAGATTTGTTGACTAAGCCGCCAAGTCGCCTTAGCGGCTCGTCTTCAAAACCAGACGTGAAAGTTTCCCTTCATCTAGCTCCTCAACAATGCAATGCCTTGATAAGGCAGACCTCACCAAATCGCGACGCGTTTTGGTGTCGTGGCAGTGTCGGTGCAGAAGTTGCAGATTGGAATAGAGATTACTGCCTCCCTCAGATTGAGGTAGGACATGGTCTACTTCCATCTGGTCTTCTGCCTTAAAGTACAGACCACAGATTGGGCATTTCCCTGACTGTCGTTTCAGTAAGACCGCTACTCGGGTCGGGAGTTCAGGGTGTTTTCCTAAACGTTGACTCCAATACAGCCAGTCCCCATCGAAAGGGCTTCTGTCAGCTTTCACTTTGAGGTGCCGTTGAATGGGAACCTCTTGGTGATGGATCAGCCGCATCTTGCCTTCCGGGCCGGTCGAGAATTGAGACTGGTGCCAGTATTTGCGAGCTACCCATCCCCGACTTTTGTTGGGATGCCGTCGGGTAGCCCATCGCCATCGCTTCAGAAACGTTTGCCATTGAGCTTTTGCAAAGGTCTTTTTGCTCACGCCAGTGGCGTAATAGTTCGTCCATCCTCGAATCACGGGGTTGAGTGCCCGGATGAGTACCCTTTGGGGGGCAGTTCTGTGTTGATGGATGATAGACCTGACTTGCTCTAGGTGCCGCTTCAAGTTTTCCTTACTGGGGGTGATCAGCGTTTTATGACCCAGGTGGGATTTGGATTGGTGTTTGCCAACCCGGTATTGCCGGACTGTAAACCCCAGAAAGTCAAATCCCACGTTTCCCTGGTACTCCTGCAACGTGTGCGTGTACCGGGTTTTCGTGTCAACTGCCTTCCCATCGCCACGGCGAGAGGCTTGATAGATTCGCGTTTGCAGCTTATACACTTGCCGCTCTAGCTTGCGCCAGGGCAGCAGGTGCCATTCATACATCGCCTCAAAGGACGTGTTCATGACATTTGTACCGCGACTAACAACTCTATCTTTTGCATCATCGTGCCTACGTGGGCGTATCCCAACCCTTCAGTTGGGCCTTTGCTTCTTAGGCAATCCTTCCTGCTACAGTCATGTAGTGGGCACCGACTCAGACCTACCGACCTTGTGTCTGAGAGAGCTGTAGCAGGTTATCCCGTTCCAGATAACCGTGATTGAACGCTTAGGACGATGTTATCCACCGGGTTTATTGGGAGTGCTTACTGATCCCTGGACCGCAGGTCAGCCCCTTATCCTGTGCCGTTTGGCCCCAGCCTCGTAGCCTCGTGAGCTGGTTCTAATTCACGATGGCTCATCACATCTTCGCTTCCGCTCTCCATCCGTTCGGGCTCGACGGGGTTCCAGGGGAGGCTCCCCAGTTACCGCCTTTTATTCCCGCTTCATCCGTTGATAGCCAGTCACGGGATGGGGAATATGCTGTCACCCTTGCACCGCGGGGGTAGAACTTGAGTTTTCTAGGATACTGACTCTCACCTACACGGTTATCTAGTTGTCAAGGTACGCTGGTGCGTCTTCTTGCCGCTCATCCCTGAGTATTTCATCTCATTTCGAGCGAACGGTTCGCACAGTCCAAACTTAGTCCAGACTAGTAGTACAGCATTTTTAGTTGTCGTTTTAGAGGATTAGGATCTACACCTCGCTTTCAATTTTGAGCAGATCCGATTCCATCGATTTGAAGTTCAATTTTGCAGCAAAAAGGAGGAGAAAATTGATGCTCTAATTGAGCCAATGTAATTGGCGGGAGACAGATATTGCCAACACCCTTATCCCACCTGTGACGCAACTGCGTCGCTTGGCAAAAACCTACGGGCACCAGAATGCTGTCCTAGCGATTGAAACCTTTGAACAGCAGCTTCCAGACCTTGTCCAAGGATTACATGCCTGGTGGCAATGGGCCACCCAAGCCCTAGGTGCTCAAACCCCGAACATCGATATTCAAAATTGGATGCTCAGATCCCTATTACCCTGGGTCTACTGGCTCCAGCAAGTCGATAAAACCCAGCAACCTGAGTTAAAAGCACACTACCAACAAGCGGCTGAAATAGCTGCCCAGCAATTGCTGGCTCATCCCCTCACCCAGTCCATGCCTGCGGCTGAACGCCAAGACTGGATTGATTGGGCACGATGGATGGCCAACAACTATCAACGCACCTCTTCTGCTGTCGAAGGTCGCAATGGCTATCTCACTCGCCTGCATCATGCAGGACGGGGGTTCTCGACCCAGACCTTGAAGGTGCTGACCATCATCCACAATTTTCATCTCAAACGACCGGATGGCTCCACCGCTGCTCAACGCTTATTTGACTATGAATTTCCCGATCTGTTTGAGTGGGTTGTCGAGCATATGGGTGATCTCCCTCTCGCTCGTCGGTCTCTTAAAACACATAGCCCAAATCCCTTTCACCTAGCAGCTTTCCCAGCTTAAATTACACGCCAGCTTTACCTCCGGTTGACTACGTGTTGCGATTATCGGCTTAAACAAAAACACTCTAACAATTTGTTTGGCTTGAGTAAAATTATTAGCTTAAGTAAAGATTTTCAAGTTCTATTGCTCTTTTGTTTTCCTCAACTAATTTAGTCATAGTTGTTTTCTTCCCAAAAACTAATATCTTCGGCTCAGATATATTTG
>JBAUTA010000146.1:0-3557 GCA_049581985.1 Kovacikia sp. | reverse complement strand
AAACGGGGGTGTGAGATAAACGGGGGTGTGAGATAAACGGGGGTGTGAGATAAACGGGTCGTGGAATAAAGGGGTGGCTCCTGGGATCTGGGGAGGCAGTAAGGAGCTCAGAGCTTCTGCTTCCTGCCGATTGCCGGTTGCCTGAAACCCAGGAGATTACAAAAGAAAATAAACTAAATGTGCGCCATTGTCCTAACTGGTGGCAAAATGGATCAGGTGCCCTATCTACGCTAAATCTGTTATCCCATGACAGAAGGCACCCTACATGTAGAATTACCGTCTGGAGATGCCTGAAATTCAACCTTTGGGTAGCCCAGGGTTAACTATGATTCAGCTTCCAGGTGATCTATCTCCCAAACAATCTATGTGTGCCAAAATC
Source organism: Kovacikia sp. (assembly GCA_049581985.1). Lineage (GTDB taxonomy): Bacteria > Cyanobacteriota > Cyanobacteriia > Leptolyngbyales > Leptolyngbyaceae > Kovacikia. The sequence goes on along the minus strand of JBAUTA010000146.1, from coordinate 3,178 downwards.
AACCCTTACCAGCAACTGAATGAGGATCAAAACACAAAAAAGGAGATCGTCCAAGCGGGGTAGTCATACCCTTGGGCAGGCATTGCGTCAAGCTACTGGACATTTCCTGACTTTTGTCGAATCTTTGTGCGATCGTAGTCTTGTCAGCAGACGCCGCCTGCATAAATTGGTGAGCCGTACAAGTCTCCGCCCTAGAAAATTTCATCCACCCACCCCCTGTCCCAGAGAACTTCACCCCCAGCCCCATCGCTTCAAGTCCTACCGCAAGGCCAGGAAATCGCTGTTTTTTCGCCTATACCCAGGTGGGGTATTTATCCTATCTTTGCTGATATTCCTGAATAATCCTGGTTCGGGTGCTTATAGCTGGAAGTTTAACCCACCTTTTCTAAGACCGGAGAAAAATGGGCACCCGTCCTCCAAAACCATTCCCGATAAGACCCTAACACGCCTGCGGGTCGCGATCGTGCAGCAGGAAAGTAATGGCAACCATAAACTGCTCAACCCGTCTGGCAGTGGCGCAATGGGTATTGCACAGGTCATGCCCGAAGATCTCCCCCATTGGAGCCAGGAAGCTTTAGGCAGAGAAGTTTCTCCCCAAGAGTTTTTGAACAATCCTGACTTGCAGGTTGCCATCATTGACTACAAGTTAAGTCAATACTGGCAGCAGGCAAGCCTGCAATCCCACGGAAATGAAGATGAAACCGTCAAGCGGGTTGCATCCTGGTGGTATGCAGGCGACCCCCATCTTTTCACCAATACCACTCCCCAGAACTGGGGCGGAGATGAGTATCCCAGCATTGCCGAATATTGCAGTCAGATCTTGGAGCGGTACAAAGCTCAGTAACGAATCCGGGGGTCGATATAGGCATTTAAAATATCAATCAGAATGCTAACGAGGGCGACGATCGCTGCAAAAAAGACCACAATCCCCTGCACAGTCGGATAGTCACGCTGAGAAATTGCCTGGTACAGTCGATTTGCCAGTCCGGGCCAGGAGAAGGTGACTTCGGTTAAAATGGTGCCCCCCAGCAGGGCCGCAAACGTCAAACCCAGAATTGTGATGACTGGAATCAGGGCGTTTTTAAGGGCATGGTTCAGCAGAATTTTTGATTCTGGAATCCCTCTGGCTCTGGCAGCTTCCACATAATCGGCCTGAAGCGTTTGCTTTAAATTGACCCGCACAATTCGTTCAAAAATGCCGCTGATCAAAATTCCTAGCGTCAGACAGGGGAGGGCCAGGTAGTATAGCGCGGTAAAAAACTGGGTCAGGTTGCCGTGCAGTAGACTGTCCACCAGATACAGTCCGGTGGGTCCAGGGGGGGCAGGGATGGTGACAGGAAACCGGGTACCCAGGGGAAACCAGCCTAGCTCTACCGAGAAAATTAACTGTAACAACATGCCAAACCAGAACAGTGGCAAGGAGTAGGTCAGGATGCCGAACAATCTGCCCCCGGCATCCAGGGGCGTGTTGGGACGGGAGGCAGAGACGATGCCGACGGAAACACCAACGATTAGGGCGATCGCCATACTGCACACCGCCAACTCCGCCGTTGCCGGAAAGAACTTTTGGATAATTTCTAAGACAGACTGCCCCTGGCTGGTGAGCGACTCCCCTAAGTTCAGATGCAGCAACTTTCCTAGATAGTCGAAATACTGAAAAATCAACGGCTTTCCCAGTCCCAACTGTGCCCTTAGTTCATCCTTTGCTGACTGGGGGGCACGCGGCCCCATTAAGGCATCCACCGGATCACCTGGAGTTGCCCGCAACAGCAAAAAAACGGCTGTGGTGATGATCCACAACATTACAGGAGCCAGGAGCAACCGGGCGAGGATGTAGTAGCGCAGAGAACTAGAGCGAGACATATTCCACAGAAAGGGTAGGGGATAAACGAAAGGAAAGAGGCAAAAGGTGGCCCTTGCCGATCTCGCAGGTTGGGATCACTAATGACTGTAGAGCCACTTTACCTTAACGATCGCTCCCTCCCATAGGGGACTGCTTCAGACCTGTATTGAAATGACTAGTATTTAAAACGTGGACATTGTAAATTCTGGATTGCTGTTGAGTTTGCTCTCAGTTTAGGTTGCTGTCCACATTTATCAAGGGTGCAAAAGTTTATGGCATTACCAAACCCGCTTAGCGTGCCTCGCCTTGTCCAGCAAATTTGGTGGGTTGCTGACCCGACTGGCTATATGGAAAATGCCGCTCACCATAGCCCTGATATGTTTGAGGCAAAAGTCATTAACTCAGATGAATCTTTGATTTATGTGAACGAGCCGCGGGCAATTCAAGAAATTTTGACCAACGATCGCAGACAGTTTGCCGCCTCTGGGGAGCTAAATATGATTTTGTCCCCCGTGTTGGGAGATGCCTCCGTCCTGATGATTGATGGCGATCGGCATAAACAGAGACGGCAGCTTCTCATGCCACCCTTTCATGGAGAACGGATGCGGGCTTACGGGCAACTGATTCGAGATTTGGCAACCGAGGTTTTCAGCCAGTTTCCCGTCGGGCAACCCTTTTCTGCCCGTCAGGCAATGCAGGAGATTTCCCTACAGGTCATCCTGGAAGCGGTCTTTGGTCTAAGAGAAGGGGCACGCCTCCAGCAGCTTAAACAATTGATTGTGTCAATGGCAGAAATGTTTCGCTCTCCCCTCTCCTCCAGTCCACTTTTCTTCCCTATCTTGCAGCAAGCTTGGGGAACCTGGAGTCCCTGGGGCAGATTTTTAGGCGATCGGGCCAAAATTGATCAGCTCCTTTATGCCGAGATTGCCGAGCGACGGGCAAAACCAGGGGAAGATCGGATCGACATTCTGTCCATGCTGATGTCTGCCCGCGATGTAAACGGTCAGCCCATGACCGATCAGGAATTGCGGGACGAGTTAATGACATTGCTGTTTGCAGGACACGAAACCACTGCCACTGCCATGTCCTGGGCAATCTATTGGCTGCATCACCTACCCCATGTGCGGGAAAAACTGCTCCAGGAACTCGATACAATTGGCGATAACCCAGATGCCACAACCCTTTTTCGGCTTCCCTATCTGACAGCAGTCTGCAACGAAACTTTGCGAATTCACCCCGTCGTTATGTTGAACTTTCCCAGGCTTGTCAAGCAACCTGTTCAACTCCTGGGACGGACCTTAAAACCCGGCGAGATCGTCGTTGGCTGTATATATC
>JBAUTA010000145.1:0-1818 GCA_049581985.1 Kovacikia sp. | reverse complement strand
GGCTGCCGTTGCCCGTCGTCAGGCACCCACAGGGCATCATCGACTAAGTTTGGCAAGAGGGAACAGGGTTGTTCAAACAGAGCCATGTGCCAGGCTTGAATCGTGCGAGAGATCGCGGCAGTATTTTTTATTTTTTGGTGATGCAGGCGCGTCAGAATTGGGAAATGTTCATTCTCGCTAAAGCCCACTTCCATATCCCAAAAGTAAATTTCCTGACATTCTTGGATAAAGGCTGTTGCTTCCATCCAGGACGTTACACAGCGAACATTCTGGTTAGAACTTAACCTGGCTCTAAACTCTTGCAGTGAAATATGAGGTTGATGCTCAATTAACCACGGTTCATATTGACCGTCATAGGTCACGATATAAGCCTCATATCCATGCAGGCGGAGCAGTTTAGCAAGACAATTGAACTCCTTAATGCCGCCGTTGTATTTCCAACCGCCCCGATTTTCTGCGTCCATACAAGCAGAGATAAAAATTACGGGCTTTAACAAACTTGAGGATTGCAGGTCTTGATTTACCCGTTGCTGATACTCCGCGATCGCAGCGGTTGCGTCATCCCGTTCGCTCACGACACCTGACTGATAGGCAACTATTTTAACTATCCTATGAACCCCCAGTAGACGGGAAATAAATCTAGAAACGTCAATGATGACGTCACGCCCATCTCCTTTTGCCAGTTTAATCAATCGCTTTATCGCTAACCCCAAACGACTCATTCCATTTTTAAGACGCCAGAATCTCAGATTCATATTCCCGCCCTCCTGTTGATAGTAAGCACCAACTGACTGTGTTAAACATCTAGAGTTAAAGACAATAACCAGGGTTCAAGAGTGGGGGTGAACTTGTTTTTCCCTAAACTGGTACTAACTTTTTTAAAGTGCCCTTCACCTTACTTTTAACTCTGTCCAGGAGAGAAGAACTGCTGTGATCACTAAAGAAAATTTCTAGCTGCTTTCGATTGCGTTGCAGCGTTTCCAACGCAACTGCCCGATCGTCGGACGTAACCATATCTGGAACATCAACAATGGCATTTGTTTGATTAGAGTTAGACAGTCGTTCGATTTCCGCACCATGCCATTGTCTAATTAACCCAATATTGCGTTTTTCCAGTTGGGAAAGCCTGGAGTCAGGCTTGGCTCTGGTGGTGCCCCAGTCCACATCCGATCGAAACCGCACGGCAAAAGCTGCATTTTGATAGCCTGCCTGGGTACAGCGAATCGAATATTCGATGTCATCACACATATAGGGTGAAAGTCGTTCCTCTAACATTCCCACGGTACGAACGAGCTTAAAGGGGAGGCAGATTGGACTTTTAATGGCAATGGTTCGGTAGGCGAGTTGACCGGGAAGCAGAACGTCTGCATTGGGTAAACCGTGGCCATAGGCGTTTTCAACGTAATCAGCAAACGGTTGGATTGAGTTTGAGGTTGCAGCATCTTTAGTTAAATTTGCGCCATGCCGAAAGGACACAAACCCTAAATTAGGTGCAGCCCACCCATATAGCCGGGTGATTTTTTCTTGCAGCATAAAGTCGTATAGCAGGACATCATCCTGCAAGATGATGTTATATCCCTCCCCTGTTTGATTGGCGGCTCGTAGCCCAGCATTAATCGCCAGAATCTCGTGGACATCTGGTGTATGAACCTTAGTAATCGGTACGTGGGAAAAGACCTTGATCAGGTCATCCATAATAGCTTCGGTTTGATCGGTGCAACCATCTAACACAGGATAAATGTGACTATTATCCCGACCGCAAATGAGAAGACAGCTGATCACTTCTTTGATCAAATTCTCTTTGTTGTGGATTGTGAC
>JBAUTA010000144.1:0-1971 GCA_049581985.1 Kovacikia sp. | reverse complement strand
CTTTCAGCATCTAGGACTCAGGAGTGCATCTGATATGCCAGACGAATCAAGCGAAATTACCGCCAATACTGATGAAGTGGTGCAGGCCAGTTCCCTCTTACAGCGCTTAGACAGACGACGTACTCAGCCGATTGGTCTAGCTGATGTCCGTCAATTTCAGCCCAGTTCATCGCGATTGCCAATGGCGATCGCGCAACGGTTTGCGCTCCTCGATCAATTACAAACCCGTTATGGTGTACAGGAGAGGGGTGCAGCAACAACAAGCACAGAATTGTCCTTAAGCACCCCATCGCAAAAAGCAGGAGGGGAGCGAACCCATTCCTTTACCAGTCAGGCTCCGATCTCACGATCTGCTGTCTCAACAACGAGTTCTGCGGGGCAGTCCTCATCACCTCAAATGTTTCGAGTCAGCCGTAAAGCAATACCGTTGCCGACTAATTCTGCTTTGCCTTTGCCGCTAACCACGGGTGGGAGCGGAAGCCCCGCAAGGAATGCCGAAACAGGTGATGGGCAATCCATCGTTCAGCGTTCGTCAGATGAGGGGTTACCCATCGCCCGTGCCAGAGTTATTGCCAATTCATTCACTGCTGTACCAGCGGCTGGCACGATCGCGCCGTTAGTGCTGCAAAAGGCAGTGGATAGCTCGTCAGAGCAACCGATAGGTTCAGCAATGGAAGGTACACCGGTAAATACTGAAGCCATATCAACACCCATAGGATTGGCTGAGTCTTTCCCAAAGATTCAAGCACAACCCCTGCCGTTGGTTGTGCAGCGGCAGCCAGCGGCAGAATTGATCCGTAATCAGAATCTAACGGCGGCGATCGCTTCTCCTCCTGAAAACAGAGTTTCAGTCTCACGAGAAATTCCCTTCAACGTAACGTCTCAATCACCATCAACGATGGTTTTGCGAAAGAGTATGGGCGGAGTGACTGCAACTCACAACGGTACCAATCAAGCCTTACCTTTAGCGGTTTCGCCAGCGCACCCCAATGAACCGTTGATTGCCCGCCAGGGAACGTCTACTTCTGGCATCGGTGCGATGCCGTCGGCACGAGCCAGCAATCCTGTGGTCAGATCTCCAATGCCTACAGCAGGAACAGCACCAATAGTTGCTTCTGAAATCAACGTGGCGCAAATTGCTGAGCAGGTCAGCCGCACTCTCTGCCGTCAATTAACGGTGGAACGGGAACGTAGGGGGATGCGGAAATGACCTTAGAAAAACTAAAAATAGTCCCGCAACCCCCCTCAAACCTTGGGGAAATCGAGGTGCTGTTCAACCCAACTGCCTATTCGATCAGTAAGTCCATCACCTGGAGTCCCCCGGAGAAATCCAACGGAGGAGACCAGAGCAAAACTCAACGAGCTTTAAATGCGCCGATTTTGACGTTTGGCGGGGGCGACAGCCGTCAACTGACACTGGAATTGTTTTTTGATGTGACTGAACCAATTAATGGCAGACCGATTGACGATGTTCGCCAGGAGACGAACAAAATTCTTGCCCTAACTCGGATTGAACGGCTGGAACCGCCTCGTCCCCCGACTTGTTTAATTTTTTGGGGCAATGCACCACCCAATTCTGATTTTCCGTTCAGGGGGGTTGTGAGCAGTCTGACGCAAAATTTTACGTTGTTCAAAAGCAACGGCAATCCGGTACGGGCGAATTTAGCGGTCACGTTCACGGAATTTCTTGATCCGGGGGAGGACAAACGTAAAACGGATCCAGAGTTAACGACGCGGGTGATTCAGGCGGGTGACACCCTGAGCAGTATCGCTGCCGAAGTTTATAACGATCCCAGGAAATGGCGGATTATCGCCGATCACAATGCCCTCAATGATCCGCGCGATCTCACTGGTAAAATTGGGCAGCGATTAACCATTCCAAAACTGTAGCGGGGAAAGCCTCTATGCCAATTTCTGATCCCCAACATCCTTTAGTACCCAATTTTAATATCCTGATCAATGGTTCATCGT
>JBAUTA010000143.1:0-6529 GCA_049581985.1 Kovacikia sp. | reverse complement strand
ACCGATGAAAGACAACCGATGAAAGACAACCGATGAAAGACAGATAAAGACTAAGGGTAAAAGGATTAGATCTGGGAGTAAAGGGAGAGGACTCAGAATGAAACGTCGGATCAGGGATACGTCGGGTTGCTGGCAGGGATGGCCGCGAACCAAGGGCCGTCGAGCATCTTTCCTGCTGTTGTTGCTGGCAACGCTGCTGCTTTGTGTGGTTGGGCTTCCCACTTTAGCAAAAAGTTCCGGGTTCCCCCCTGCGGGTGGGCAGCGATCGAACATCCGGGATGCCGTCATCCAATCCGCCGATGCACAGTCTGATCAGCAGCTCTCCGATCCCCTGGAACAGGGGCGCGTCCTGTATGAAATGGGACGGTTTGAGGAAGCTTTGAAGCTCTGGCAGCAGGCGGCGGACGGCTATGAGCGAGTGGGCGATCGCCCCCACACCATCAGCAGTCGGATCAACCAGGCGCAAGCCCTGAAAGCCTTGGGGCACTATCCCCTGGCCCTGGAGATCTTACAAGGGTTAGATGGGGAGGTGCCGTTGCAACCCCCAACCGTTGAGAAAGCCCAAATTTTGCGATCCCTGGGGGATGGGTATCGGGCGATCGGAGACTTGGATCAAGCCCAAAAAAATCTGCAAGCAAGCCTTGAAGTTGCCCAAGCCCTGCCCTCCGATCGGGAGATTAGCCTGGCCCATCTCAGTCTGGGAGTCCTGAACCGTGCTGCCAGTAGCCGGATACGTCCCGGAATCTTTGAACCCCAGAAGCAGGTTGAATTTCAGCAGAGGGTTCTCGTAGCGCTCAATGATTTTCGCCAAGCTGAATCCGCGATCGAGCCAGCCACAAGGGTGCAAGCAGAATTGAATCAAATCAGCCTGTTAGTGGATGTCCTGCCACAATTTAACAATTTTTTAACCGTTTCTGCTGATCGATTCAAATACCTTCCCCCGGATCTGCTGAGATACTTCCTGAACGATGCTGTCCCCCAGCCTCCCTCCTTCCCCGGATCTCAACCCGAAAAAGTCAAGATTGTCAAAGATCAAACGGTTCAATTGACCAAAGATTTGGTGGAGTTGCTTTCCCAGGATCGTCTGCGGTTGAATCAACTCGCTCTCGGTCCAGTTGCGGTGAATGCCCGGATTAACTTTGCCCGTAGCCTAACCAGATTGAAGCAGGTTGCCGACTCTGCTGAGACGGTAGATGATCAGTTGAATTTGCTGAAAGGAGTCAAAAAGCCCCAGAAGCAGGCGGGTTTAAACCCAAACAGTAAAAAATTAGCCATCCCGATCGCTGCTGCTCCAATCTCCAGTAAATCTGAATCTACTCATTCTCCTTTTTTATCAAAAACAGTACGCCAAAGTTTGCGAACTGCGGCGATCGAATCTTTTTGGAGAGCTGACACCGTCCTCAGACAAGCAATTACAGAGGCCCAGGCGGTCAACAACAAACGGGCGGAAGCGTCTGCCCAGATAGCACTGGCAGAGTTGTATGGACTGGCAGAAACCCACAACCAGCGTGAACGCTGGCCAGAGGTGGAAACCCTATCCAGACAGGCAATGGCTCTGGCTCTGGAAAGCAAGGCAGCGGATATTGCCTACCGCGCCCAGTGGCAATTGGCCCGGGCACTGATCAAACAGGGCAAGCAAAAGACCGAAGCCCGTGCCATCTGTCAGGTTGCTGCAAAGACGTTGCAGTCCCTCCGCAGAGATTTAGTGGCGATCGATCAGGATGTTCAGTTCACCTTTCGGGACAGTGTCGAACCGTTTTACCGGGAGTGTGCAGCAGCGCTGCTGCCCTCGGGAGAAGAGGAAAGGAATCAGGAGCAGGATACAGTCCAGAAGAATCTGGAGGAGGCCCGTCAACTAATTGAATCACTGCAACTGGCAGAACTAGACAATTTCTTGCGAGAAGCCTGTCTGGAGGGTCAGAGGGTGACAATTGATGAGATGGTCGGAGGCAAAGAGAATCTCAAAACTGCTTTCATTTACTCGATTGTCCTGCCCAACCAGCAGCTAGGCGTAATTGCCAGAATTCCGGCTCAGGGAGAATCGGGCAAGAAGTTGCGCTACTACACACCCAAATTATTCGAGGGTGAAACCATTGTTAAAACTCTGGAAGCGCTACGAAAAAAGCTTACAGACGAAAACAGCTCTGACGAGGAGATCCAGGAAATTTCAAAAAACGTTTACCGCTGGTTGATCCAACCGCTTATAGATCAAAATCAATTGGATCCAAAATCGACAGATACGCTCGTATTTGTCCTGGATGAAATCTTCCGCAATATCCCAATGGCGGTGCTGTATGATGCAAAGTCTGGCAAGTATTTGATCGAGGATTTTGCGATCGCAGTCAGTCCGGGACTGCAATTACTCAAAGCCAAACCGATCGGGCAGGAAAAACTGAGTTTGCTGACTGCGGGGCTAGAGATTATTCCTGAAAACGAGCCTTTTAGACCGCTAAAGTTCGTTGGAGAAGAGTTGGATGCTCTGGAAAAGGCTAAAATCGTTACCCGTTCATTGCGTGACAATAATTTTAGCAAAAAGGAATTCGCCAAGGCAATTAACACTAGCCCGTTTAATGTCGTGCATTTGGCGACCCATGGAGAGTTCAGCTCCCGCAAAGAAGATACATTTATTCTTGTTAGCGATGGTCGATTAAACCTCGATCAGTTCAGTGAAATCCTGCATAGCCATTCTCGCGAGCGTTCAGAACAGATCGAGTTACTGGTTTTGAGTGCGTGCAGAACCGCCCAAGGGGATAACCGGGCAGCATTGGGCCTGGCAGGTATCGCCTTAAAAGCAGGGGTTCGCAGTACATTAGCATCCCTCTGGACGGTCAATGATGAGACAACGGCTACTGTCATGAAGCAGTTTTATCAGGGATTGCAGGGCAGGACTCAGGCTGGGGGGGGAGATCCGGGGGGACAGACAATGTCAAAAGCCAAAGCACTCCAATTAGCCCAGTTAGACCTGAAAGGGAAAGGTTTGAAACCCCTGCAATGGGCACCCTATGTGCTGGTGGGTAACTGGCTGTAACCATTCAACCCCAGATTCCCAACTTTTCCAAAAAGTCGGGAATCTGGGGTAAGGATCAGAATTAAATAACCTCGACACCTCCGATCGTCAGGGCTTCCTTTCCTGTTATTGGACCATCAAGCTATACTTGCCGACTTGCCCTGGCTTCAGGGTGACCACCACCACTTTGTAGGAGCCAGTCTGGGGTAGTTTTAGCCGCAGTACCGCACTATCCCGATCGTGGGCAGATCCCCGACTTTCGGCAATCACTTTCCCATTTGCATTCACCAACAACAGATAGGGCGCAAAATCAGGGCTATAGGTGGCGACCTTAATGGTTTGGTTGGCCTGTCCCTGAAAGTTGTAGTCCTGATACAGACTGCCATCTTTGAATTTACGGTTTCCAGCCGCCAGTTCCCCACTCCGTAGCAAAATCAACGGGGTAACGCTCACCGTGTAAGCCCCTTCCTGCTTGCCCTTACGAGAGTTGGCAATTACCCGATAGGTGCCGCTGGCTGGCAGTTGTTTAGCAATCACTGCGTAATCATCATTGGGCGAGTTCTCGTCAATCGCGATTTCCTTTCCGTTTGGCCCCAACAGCACCAGATAGGGAGCAAAGGCTTTGCTTTCCATCCGAATCATGACTGGCTGCCCTGCTTTGCCCTCAAACTGATAGGTATCAAAGAAACTACCATTGATGCAGGCAACCTGATCCTTCTGGGTCAGTTTACCGAGGGTTTTGGAACCGTTCATGGCGATCGCCCCAATCTCCTGCTTTTGAGCCGTCTTAGCGGCAGCAGAAAGCGTGCGGCCTTGCTTGTAATCGGTCAGAAATGTCTGGACTTGATTCAGGCCGATCGAAAACGAAATCCCCTGGCTATTTCTGCGAATGGAGGTGTTCACCCCAATTAACGCGCCCTCCTCATTCAGCAGCGGGCCCCCGGAATTGCCTGGATTGAGCGGCACACTGGATTGAATCAGGTTTTGCTCTGGATGTAGCTTGCTGACGATGCCCTGGGTCAGGGAACCGAACAAATCTTCACCAGCAGGACTGCCGATGGCAAACACGGGTTGCCCCGGATGAACCGAATTACTCGACGCAAACGAGAGGGTAGGCAGGTTACTTTGATTGCGAATTTGTACCAACGCCAGGTCAACACAATCCTGAGCCAGCGCAATTACATCTGCCTTCAACTTCGTTTTGCCATCCTTGAGCACAACCGTCACCGTGCGCTCGCCCCGCACAACGTGGGCATTGGTCAACACCAACCCATTCTGTTGCACAATCATACCACTGCCCCAACCCGTGGTTGTCATGATCGAAACCACCGCTGGACCTGCCTTTTCGTTGACTTTCTCGCCGACTGATTGGGCCGCCCCAGCGGAGCTGACATAAATCCCGTTGGGAGTCGTTGCCATTATTTCACCGACCGTTGCCGTCGTGATCGCAGCACTCACCATCACCATTCCCGATGCCATCCAACGAACAAACTGAGAACCTGGTTTGGAGGATTGTTGGCGTACCATAGGTGAAACCTTCCTTTTAAATAGAAATGAACATGGGATTTCGGACAAACAGATGTGCGGACAAACAGATGTGCGGACAAACGGATGTGCGGACAAACAGACATTGCGGAATTGCGATGCAACCCTTGATGTCATCCCCTGATATGGATAAAAACGGGATAAAAACTGGTGTGGCACTACTCCTGTAGGTCAGGACGGGGTGCAGGGATGAAACCCCTGGCTGGGGGCGAAGCCCCCTCACACCCTTTAATTCCAAGGTCCTAACGTGCCTGCGTAGGGCTATAGGGCTTCAAGCTGAATTGCAGTGAATTGGCTTGTTTGCTTAATTTTTAGAATAAGACGAGGATCGCGTTGGGCGCATTTACCCTTTCTGCCAATTGCCTTACCCAAACAAGATCGGTCGATCGCAGAAATCTGCAAGGTCAGGAGTAGGGAGTGGTTTAACCAATCTAATCATCACACCCCCCCCTCCCCACTCCCTTAACGGGCGATCGGTTGCCCAGCGATGTTCTTTAAATCCGCCTCACTCAATAGGCTGACCCAGGTGTTCATCAATGTTTGATCGATCGGCTGGGCTCGGCGCAGTTCTCCTAACGCTGTTAAAGCATCAAACCAGATTCCATTTTCAGTGTAGAGCTCTACCCGTTGCTGAGGGTTTGCCGTTTCTATCTGCTTCTTGACGGCAGGATCGATATCAACTCGCTGAATCAACCCTGCCACCTGATCTGCTCGGTCACTATCCGTAGGATCATTGCACTTGACCTCAAAAGACCAGGAGTACCATTGGTCGATCTTTAAAGCAGGAAAGTCAGGTGGTATCTGAACACCTATAATACCGGGAGTTTCAGGTAATGTAACCCTGGTTGTGTAAGAGGTGGTCTTGTCACCCTTATCCACATACAGCGTAAGTTCGACAGCTTCTGGCTTGACAGTTAAGACATCCGACCGGGTATAGGGAACATAAAACCACAACGTCGGATGTTCTAAACTCGTTTGTCCCGATGGTGCTTTTACAGGCGTACCTGATTTATCTATAAAGTCGATTTCAGGGGCTAGAGCCACTAACAGTTTAGGCTTAAGGGCAGGAGGCTCACTGGTAGGATTAGAAGTCTCAGCGAAACAACTACCTCGAGGTGGCGCACCTATCCTGATTGTCTTGGGTGGAGGACCTCCCCAGGACTTGAAACCTTTATTTTGAGCACTAGCATGATCGATCGCCAGTGCTAGACTCCCGCTATAGACAAGGGTCAACGCAACCATAATCCCTGCCATGGTAGATCGAAGAACTCGTTTCATCTGTCACCTGCTGATAAATTAACTAACTGTTTTGGCAGCTTGTCATTGAAAAATGAGCGACGACTGTGATTACGGGCAAAACGAGGGTTGCAAATCATCAATTTTGCAATATGGGGGAGTGGGGGCTTTGCCCGCAAGCAGGGATTCAACCCTTCACCCCGTGCCAAACTTTATTTTTGTTGTCCAGAACCCTTGGGTTTCTGGCTATTTGCCACGTAATACCTGCTATCCCTGTAACTATAGAGATAAGCAGGGACGGATTCTAGACTAAAACTATCAACTTTGAATACCGAAAGGCGCGATCGGCTTTACCAAAACCAGAATCTGGTGGCGGACCAGGTTAACTCACACACCATCCCCCGTGGGTCGTTGGGATAACGGCGAAACTGACCACCCAACATTTTTGCCAGTTTCTTTGCTTGCCGGGTGCCAAATCCTGAAGTGGCTTTGCCAGGCAGGTCATTGCCGATCGGTGGAGTACTACTCCCATTATCTGCCACTCGAATGATCTGCTGCTTGCCTGACTGGGTGCAGGTAACACTCAGACGGGTGACGTTAACAGCATGTCTGCCCACATTACACAGGGCTTCTTCCAAAAACTGACACAATCGGCGCTTTTGTTCTAAATTGAGGCGGCGGGTATTCAACGGTTCAAATTTGACAACTGTGAACTTAATCGTTTTGAAACCAGGAAAGTCC
>JBAUTA010000142.1:0-3300 GCA_049581985.1 Kovacikia sp. | reverse complement strand
GTTTCAGCCCCCGGAATGCCTGCGAATTCTGGAGATTGCTCCTGCTAAAAAACTCCAGCTTAGAAACGCTTTAGAATAGATGAGATTGAGAATATAGCGATCCTATTTGGATTGTGAAAGCACTTTCCCGTTAGGGAAAGGCTTTCACAACTCCCTCTGTTCATAAGCAATTTAGACCAGCTGTAGATGGGATTGAGAATCAATCAGATTTAAAAATTCACGATTCCCAGACAATCACCTTTTCTCATCTAAAAGGCAGGAGTATTTAGCATGATTGTGGTCATGAAAGCTGGCTCTCCAGAAGCCGAAGTCGCCCGTTTGACTGAAGAGTTTACCAACTCCGGGTTGACCCCAGAAAAAATTGTCGGTAAGCACAAGGTTGTGATTGGACTGGTGGGCGATACGGTTGATCTCGATCCGCTGCAAATTCAAGAGATTAGCCCCTGGATTGAGCAAGTCCTGCGAGTTGAAAAGCCCTTTAAGCGAACCAGCCTTGACTATCGTCACGGGGAACCGAGTGAAGTAGTCGTTTCCACGCCGAATGGCCCCATTACCTTTGGTCAAAACCATCCCCTGGTCGTGGTTGCTGGGCCTTGCTCGGTTGAGAACGAAGAGATGATTGTGGAAACGGCACGGCGCGTTAAGGCCGCTGGAGCGAAATTTCTCCGGGGCGGAGCTTTCAAACCCCGGACTTCTCCCTATGCGTTTCAGGGACATGGAGAAAGTGCGCTTGGGTTGCTGGCAGCCGCACGGCAAGCAACCGGGTTAGGCATTATCACAGAACTGATGGATGCTGCAGATCTGGAACCACTGGCAGAAATTGCAGATGTGATCCAGATTGGTGCCCGTAATATGCAGAACTTTTCCCTGCTCAAGAAGGTGGGTGCTCAAGATAAGCCGATTTTGCTGAAGCGGGGTATGTCTGCCACGATCGAGGAATGGTTGATGGCAGCCGAGTACATTCTGGCAGCCGGAAACCCAAATGTGATTTTTTGCGAACGGGGCATTCGCACATTTGATAACAAGTACGCTCGTAACACGCTAGATCTGTCGGCAATTCCCGTGCTGAGATCGCTGACCCATCTGCCGATTATGATCGACCCCAGCCACGGCACTGGCAGATCGGAATATGTGCCCGCAATGGCAATGGCAGCGATCGCCGCCGGGGCAGACTCCCTCATGATCGAAGTCCACCCCAATCCCTCCAAAGCGCTCTCTGACGGTCCCCAATCCCTCACGCCAGAACGCTTCGATGCGCTCATGCAAGAACTGGCCGTAATCGGCAAAGCAATGGGACGCTGGGCTACGCAACCGCTTACGGTCTAGCTCTTTGGTCTTGATAAACCCAGAAGACGTCGTTAGTTACAAGCAGGGGTAGAGGGGGCTTTCCCCTCTACCCCTAATAAAGAACAAATAGACGCCCTAGGACGCGATCGCCTTTACCCTTTCTCGCTTAGAAACCTTCACTACTGGCTCTTCTGACATTTGCATCAGAAACACTAGAAGGGGATTGCTTTGAAGATCACGGCGCAGCATGCGTGCCAGTTCTCGCTCGATTTGAGTTTGTAGCCCAACCCGATCAAGTTCCAGTTGGCTATCACCAAAGGTACGGGCAAACTCTTTAAAGCGATCGCGCAGCACAGTCTCGATCGTATCCTGAACCTTTTTCAAGAGGTCTGGACGGCTAAGAGAAGTCACCACCCCCCGCAAATGAACTTCAGGTTTGGCAATCAACTGGCCTTCCCAATCAATCACTGCCGCCACGGTCACCACCCCATCTCCCGCAAGTTGCTGGCGCTCTTTCAGCACTTTGCTGTCTACAACGCCGCTGCGAGAGGTATCCACCAGTTCAATACCAGAGGGCACCTTGCTACCGATCCGGATTGAGGATTCGGTTAATTCCACGACATCGCCATTGTTGATGATCACCATATTTTCAGCCGGAATGCCCATACTCTGAGCCGTCTGGGAGTGTTTCACCAACATTCGGTGTTCACCGTGAACGGGTAAGAAAAACTTCGGTCGAGTCAAACCAATCATTAACTTCTGATCTTCCTGGCTACCGTGACCGGAAACATGGATTCCCTGCTCCCGTCCGTAAATCACCTTTGCGCCTTTTATCATCAGTTTATCGATCGTGTTGACAACGGCGATCGTATTCCCAGGAATTGGATTGGCAGAAAAGACCACCGTATCTCCCTGACGTACCTTAACTTTGTGATGTTCTCCATTGGCAATCCGAGTCATTGCCGACATGGGTTCACCCTGGGACCCGGTCGTGAGAATCAGCACGTTCTCATCGGGCACCTTTTGCACTATATGCAGGGGTTGTAGGAGATCGTCTTCACACTTGATGTAGCCGAGGTTACGGGCATGGGCGATGACGTTGAGCATCGATCGTCCCACGACGGATACGACGCGACCATGCTTCTTTGCCAATTCCAAAATCATATTGATCCGGTGGACTGAGGAGGCAAAGGTTGTCACCAACAACCGCCCCTTAGCCTGACCGAAAACCCGATCGAGATTGGGGAAAACCGATCGTTCAGAAGGTGTATATCCTGGGACTTCTGAATTGGTGGAGTCACTAATCAAACAGTGAACCCCTTTCTCGCCGTACTCCGCCAATCGCTGAAAGTCAAAGTACTCGCCATCGACAGGCGTATGGTCGATCTTGAAATCTCCCGTATGAATGACCACTCCCACGGGGGTACGAATTGCGACAGTAAAGCTATCTGCTATGGAGTGGGTGTTGCGAATGTACTCCACAAAAAAGGAGTTGCCAATCCGCACCACTTCCCGGGGACGAACGGTTCTCAGTTCAGTCCGGTTTGCCACGCCAGCCTCTTCCAGCTTGTCTTCCAGCAGTGCCATTGCCAGTCGAGGACCATAGATGACTGGAATTTCAAATTGCTTCAGGTGAAACGCAATCCCACCAATGTGGTCTTCATGACCATGGGTGACTATCATTCCCTTAATTTTGTGCCGGTTTTCGCGCAGATAGGTCATGTCAGGGAGGACGATATTCACCCCATGCATGCCATCGGTGGGAAACGCTAATCCCGCATCTAGTAGAACGATTTCATCATTGATTTCAAATACGCAGGTATTTTTGCCAATTTCATGAAGCCCACCAAGGGGAATAATCTTAAGCAGCGGTGAAGTATTCGTTTGGGTCATTTGCATCCTTTTGAATCGAATAGTGTAGAGATCAAAGTTTGAATTACTCAAATCTGATGTGAAAACTGCCCAATAAAAATTGGGATTAAATATGAGCTTTCGTCGAAAACAAGCCGGGTG
>JBAUTA010000141.1:0-7130 GCA_049581985.1 Kovacikia sp. | reverse complement strand
AGGCGACTCTGGTAATGGCAAAACTCCAGCAATGGACAGAATTCCTGCAATCATCAGGGGTCGAAGCCTTATTCATCGTGCAGGCCGACGCCCCGCCAGTTGTCGATCTATGGCAAGCAGCCCAGGAAGACAGCATCAACACCGTGATCGAAGCAGAGGCAGGAAATGAGCAGACCTGAATACCTCCCCATTGACAAAGCAGCCCAGGCATTAGGTGAGGGTTACTCCCGCAGCTCCATCCTACGGCGAATCAAGGATGAGGAATGGGCCGAAGGGTTGCACTGGATTGATGATAGGCGCAGCGGCAGCGCCTACAGGCGCATCAAGATCAACATTGCAGCGGTCAATGAATGGCGACGTCTACCAGCGGCTAAGCGCTAGGAGGACGAGGGCGATCGCCACGCCACATCACAGCATCGAAAATCTTCTGACGAGTCTCACGCGTGATCCAGCGATGATAAGTCTTCTCATGCACCGTGACGCTATGGCCCATTTGGGCGGCTGCTTCAGAGTAGGGCAAGCCACATTCCAAAGTCCGAATCGCCCAGGCATGGCGCAGATCCAGCGGCGAAAAGGGAATAGCCTTAGACCTGCTGAAAAACTCACTCACCTTTTGCGTGTAGTGGATATGCTGTGTTCCCTTCACCTCTGGCAGCACAGGGGACCGTAAGGCAAACTGGTCTATCCATTCAGGATAGAAAGACCAGACCAGGCGATGACCTGTTTTACCTTCCTTAACGGCCACCATATAGCCCCCAGCTTGCAGTTCCCCAGTATCCAGGTAAAAGCACTCATGGGCACGCAGCCCAAAGGTTGCCATCATGCCGCAAACCCAGCGCCAGCCTGGATCGGTGATCTGTTGCCAGATCTGAGCAATTAACTCATCACTGGGAATATCGCGCGGGTCAGGCGAACTGGTAGGGCTATAACTTCCCCGCAAGTGTTTTAGATCTACATCCAACCCGGCAAACCGCGCCAACCGCTCAAACGCCAGAGCATACCGTCTCTGAGTTCGGGAGTTGGGGCGAACATCCTTTACCTGCAACAGCACCCGCTTGAGTAAATCAGCCGTCAGCGGCTCATCTTGAGGCAGCTTAGCAAAGACGCTCTCATAGTCCTTGTGCCACGAAACCGCCTCAATCGTAGATTGATATTCCCTTGCAAACCGTTTCACCCAATCAGCCACCGTCGATAGGGGAGAATCAATAGTCTGATGCCCCCCCCACTTCCCCCAATCAAACGATCCATTTTGCAATTCTGCACCGAGCAGCCGCGCTTTCCGCTCAGCAAGTTGTACGCCAGCAGGGTTAGCGGGAACGCCCAGAGCGATCGCCCAGCGATTATCTTTTCTAAGCGCGGCCCCTGGCTTCGCGAGCAGCGTTGCGCGTAAAGAGAGCGTATCCCCACGCCGAATCACGCGAACCCCGACCCGACCCGCTTTTAGCCGCCCGTTTGCTTGCACTATGCGTCCATCAACATCAACCATTGTGCCCGGATTTGTACCCGTTTTAATGACTAATTCTGACATGATTTGACCCAATCAGAAGCAATCTGAAATGATTGAAATCTCTCTCTAGGCCAGCCGCAGACGCCAAATTGCTGATGGGTGACCTGGGATTCGAACCCAGAACCAGCGGATTAAGAGTCCGATGCGCTACCGTTGCGCTAGTCACCCGTTCAAGACAATTATCATAGCAAATCCTGTCACCGACGATACTCATTTCCACAATCTCCAATAATTTGGTAGAGATCCTGTGACTGGTTAGTTACGGCTTCAATCCGGGCCTGATCTTCGGGATCCAGGGAAAAGCCAAATACTCTGGCATTGGCTTCGATGTGCTGGGACACCCCCAGACGTGCGCCTACGATCGCCCCCCCCACCGCCGGCCGATCTAACACATGGCGAACCGCCACATTGGCAATGCTGACCTGGTGTTTTTGGGCGATCGCCTGCAAAGCGGAGAGCAATTCCTGGAATAAACTCCATCCGCCCCAGGCATCAACCATCTGTTTATATTTCCGTAAGGAAGCGGTTTGGAGGTCATAACGACCTGGTTCTTGACTGCCCAGGTATGTTTCCGACAGCAACCCACCACAGAGAGAACCATAGGCAAGCAAATGAATGTTGTGCTGTTGGCAAAACTGCGCCATCTGTACGGCAGGGCGGCAATCGATGAGAGAATATTGCACCTGATTGGACACGATCGGAATCCCGTAGTCCAGAATGATTTTCAGATGTTCGGTATCAAAATTGGTCAGGGCCAGGTGGCGGATTTTTCCTTCCTGCTGAAGTTCTGCCATGTACTGGAGCGCATCCAGATAACCGGCATCCTGATACTCCCACCAGTGAAATTGCATCAGATCCAGGGATTCTACATCCATCCGGCGGAGGGAGCGATTGATATTGTCTTCTACAATCTGGCGAGTCATTTTGCCAGGACGCGGCACCCACTTGGTAAAGGCCTGCATCCCTGCAAGGGATTCCTGTCCGCGGGTTGCTACCAATTGTCGCCGAAATTCACCGATAAAGTCTTCGGCAGGGCCGTAGTGATCGGCTAAGTCCCAGGTGGTGAAACCTGTATCCAGATATTGGAACATGCTCTGAATCGCAGCTTTGGGGTCAATCACACCGTGGGCACCGGAGACTTGCCACATGCCGTTGAGGATTCGGCAGATGGATAAACCCGGCGCGAAGGTGAGATAGGCGGAGGAGGGAAGGGTCATAGGAGAGACTTATGGTTTCGCTTGCTGTGCCCCGGTTTGAACCTGCCAAAGATTAGCATAAATGCCTTGATGCTCTAGCAGTTCTTCGTGGTGTCCGTGTTCGACCAATTTGCCGTGTTCCATCACGTAGATGCAATCGGCGTTGCGAACAGTGGAAAGGCGGTGGGCGATCGCGATCGTGGTTCTTCCCAGGGTAATACGTTCCAGGGATCGCTGAATGGCTGCTTCAGTTTCGTTATCGACGGCGGAGGTCGCTTCATCCAGAATCAGGATCGGAGGGTTTTTGAGGACTGCCCGAGCAATGGCAAGTCGTTGTCGCTGTCCGCCCGATAGCTTTTGCCCCCGTTCCCCCACGATCGTGTCATAGCCCTGCGGTAACTGCGCGATGAACTCCTGCGCCTCCGCAATTTCAGCCGCTGCGACAATTTCCTCAAAGGTGGCGGTAAAGCTTCCGTAGGCAATATTTTCCGCAACGGTGCCATGAAATAAAAACACATCCTGGCTCACCCAACCAATTGCCCGCCGCAAATCCTGCAGCTTCAGCTCTCGAATATCGACTCCATCCAGCGTAATCATCCCCGACTGGATTTCATACAGCCTCAACAGCAGTTTTACCAGCGTACTTTTCCCTGAACCCGTTGAACCCACGATCGCCGTCGTTTTGCCTGCTGGAATGTGTAATGAAAGTTGTTCAACCACCGGTTGGCGATCGCGGTAGGCAAAGGTGACGTTGTGGAGTTGGATATCTCCCTCGATCGGAGGGAGGGGAGCGCGCGCGGAGGAGGGAGGGGGAGAAAAGTCATGGATCTCAATTGGGGTTTCTAGCAGATTCATGACGCGATTGGTAGATGCCATTGCCCGCTGATACAGGTCAAAGGTTTCTCCCAGACGCGTCAGGGGCCAGAGCAGGGATTGGGTCAAAAACACCAGCACGCTGTAGCTACCCACAGAAAGACCGCCTGTAATCGCCTCCTTGCCGCCATACAGAAGGGTTGCCAGAAAACCCACCAGAATCACAATCCGGATCAGGGGAATAAACGCGGCACTCAGGGCGATCGCCCGACTGTTGCTGCGGCGGTAGGCTTCACTTTCCAGCATCACCCGTTCCTTTTCATAGGCTTCCGTTGTAAAGCTTTTGATGGTGGTAATGCCGCTCAGGTTGTTGGACAAGCGGCTGTTCAACAAGCCCACCTTTTCTCGCACTTCGGCATAGCGGGGAGCAAGCCGCTGCTGAAATGAGATCGACCCCCAAACCACAAAGGGCATGGGCAACATTGCCATCCAGGCAACACTGGGAGCCAGAATGAAAAATAGGGTACTGATGATGACAACCGTGGTTGTAACCTGCAAAATATTGTTCGCACCTCCATCCAGGAAGCGTTCTAGCTGGTTAATGTCATCATTCAAAATCGACAGTAATGCGCCCGTACTCCGTTCTTCAAAGTAAGCCAGTTCTAACTCTTGCAGATGGCTGTAGGCATCCAGGCGCAGGTCGTGCTGAATATTCTGTGCCAGATTGCGCCAGAGACGATCGTAGGCATATTGAAAGGTAGACTCCAATCCCCAAATCAAAAACGTCAGTATTGACAGAATTGCTAACTGGGTGAATGGTTCTTTAACTCCAAAATGAGCAATCAGCGAATCCTGCCGCTGCACAACCACGTCCACCGCTGCACCAATTAAGAGAGAAGGAGCCAGGTCAAAAATCTTGTTGAGAATGGAGCAAACGATCGCCCAAACAATCTGGGAGTGATACTTTTGTCCGTACTGAATCAACCTCTGAAGTGGATGCAGAGACGCAATTTCCCTGGTGTTTGGGACTCTGGGAGCGCGCGATAGAGGACGATGACTCTTTCGAGGAGAGGATAACTGTGATCGTAGACGAGTCAACTGAAGCCCTGCCAGCGCAATACGGATTCTAGCCTAACGCCTTTGCTGAGTTGCGGGCAGACAATCGCCAATGATCAGGGCTTAGCAGGCGGGAGAGATACCTGCGGTCATCGCCCAGGCTTTCGTCCGCAGGCCAAGCCCCTACAGCAGCCCAGGCTCACCGTGACAGGACTAACTCCTTTGATTTTGGCTCGATCGCAGCCGTCAGTGCCTCCTCCAGATCCGCCCGTCCCAACTGCTCTTCCAGGATTGCCAGGACTTCCCGGCCAAAGTCATTGGGGTTGCGTCTCCAGGCTTGCAGGCAGACTTTACCAAAGAAAGAGCCTAGCGGTTCCGGGTTCCAGAGCAGTTTTTTAACCGTCCAGGGAGTAATATTCATCGGGTCGTAACCCGGTTTCAGCAGCTTCTGGTCGAAGGCGTATTTTTCTAAATGGGTGTAGGGCTGCAAGCCAATAAAGAAAATGGCTGGCTCTACCTTGTCTGCCCCAAAGATATGTTCCAGTTCCCGGTGGTAGGAGATCGTCTGCCGAATGGTGTCAAAGGTTTCGTCAATCACGTTAAAGGAGTAGTTGACGGAAACCAGGTCATTAAATCCAGCCGTTTTCAGATCCCGACAGTTTTGCAGGACGGTCCGCAGGTTATACCCCATCCGCATCTTTCGAACTAATTCTTGAGAACCGCTGGTGATACCGATCTCAAAGTAGTTCATGCCAGTGCTCACCATCAGATCGCACAGCTCTGGCGTCAGGTTATCTGCCCGGATATAGGCCGCCCAATGAATATCCTGCATTCCCGCATCCAGAACCTTTTGCAGGAGTTCCGCCACATCGTCCATATACTTACGGGCAGGAATTAGTTGGGCATCGGTAAACCAGAAGTTGCGAATGCCCCGATCGTAGAGTTGACGGATTTCGGCAACCACTTCATTTGCAGGATTAATCCGCACCTGCTTGCCTTCAATTACTGTGTAGATGCAGTAGCAGCAGTTGTGGGGGCAACCTCGCTTAGTTTGCACGCCAACATAGAAGTCCTGGGCTTGCAGGTAATACTCAAACTCATGCCAGATGGTTTCAATGTAATCGTAGTTACAGGCAGTTTTTTCAACGGGCGTCGGGGGTTCATGGATCATCTGATGGCGAGGGGTTGTCTGCCCCACCACATAGCACCGCTCATCTAGAAAGTCCTTACCCTGTAACAGCTTTTCTAGAAGCGCTTCCCCTTCTCCAACGGAAATAATGGTTCCTTTGGGCAAGCTCTTCCCAAGCTGTTCATAAAACACACTAACTGCACCGCCGCCTACAACGGAGCGAACCTCAGGATGATATTTCTGCGATCGCTTCAGGCCCCGCTTAATCAAACCCAGATTACGCCAGAGTTCGCCGTAGTAACCTTTTGCAACTCGTAATAGGCCAACGGCTCCCCGCAGTTTTACTAACGGATTACTGGCGTAGAAAAATTCAAAGGTATACTGCAGCGGGTTTCCCCCCCGTCCACCGACCGGCGCATAGATCTGAATGTCCCGCCAGGAAAAGACCAGAAGCGTTGGTCGAAATTCATCAATGCAGGCATCCAGGGCAGAGGTGTAGTCAAGTGGCGGCACCGTGCCTAAGTCAAAGATCCGCTGCTCAATCGCGGGAAACAGCTTATGGACATGATCTGCCAGATAAACAACCCCGATCGGAAAAATGGGATTGCAGGGGAGACGAACGTAAAGTATGCGATTATCCACTGTTTCCAACCTTTCCAGAGATCCTGAAAATAATTTTCATATAACTTTACGATACCACTCCTGAGCGGAATGGGGAGGATGCAAGACGGAGGGCTGGGCAGGGGGTGCAGGGGTTCCACCCCTGGCTGGGGGCGAAGCCCCCACATCCCCTTTAATTCCAATGTCCTATAGGGGTTTGCACTTAAGTGAAGTACCTCACACCCTTGAAAGGGCTATACCGCGATGGCGTAGGGCCATATCACGGAGATTTGGGCTGTGCCAGATTAGTTGGTAATCGGATTTACAGCGAATGGGATCAGGGAGTGTTAACTTTGGGTAGTCCTTCTCGATTCGGTGTAGGCTACTTATGCCCCAAGTTTTTGATCCGCTGCCTGCGGAAAGTACCAACCAAATCATTTGCTGCTATGTGAATGCGACCAGTCGAATTCAAGTCGTTCGGGTTACAAACATTACTAGCTGGTACTTTGAGCGGGTTGTGTTTCCCGGACAGCGGCTTGTATTTGAAGCTTTGCCAGAAGCCCTGCTGGAGATCCATACCGGCATGATGGCAAGCTCAATTTTGTCGGATACGATTCCCTGTAACCGCTTGCGGATTCATGATGAGGTGATGGATTCCTTTGATGTGGAACAGCAGCAGCGGATCGAAAATCTGAACGAGGGTTTAGGTTCAGAGAATGAGAAATCGGAGCCTGCAATTTCTACGCCTTAATTCAGCGTCCTTTTTTAGGGTCATCTTTTTTAGAGTCATCTTTTCAGAGTCATCTTTACCGAGATAACGATACTGAGA
>JBAUTA010000140.1:0-1526 GCA_049581985.1 Kovacikia sp. | reverse complement strand
CCTTGGATTTGCAGCCCAAAGACCTTGCGGCGCTGCCTCCTGCTATCTTTTAGACCATCGAACTCACGTTGTTTTACTATAGTCGTTGGCTCTGGACAGGGATTATTTCCGCATCCGCAAGAATTTCCTGGGAAGCCCACCTGTTTGGGTTTCTGGGGGGAGGGTTAGCTGCCAGATTTTTTGAGCCGATCAAGCAGCTGTTGTCAGGTACCTTTTTTTAGGATCAGGTGGGAGGCGTCAAGCGCTGTTTTGTCTCTTTCATTCCTACAGCCGAAATTGCCGATAGACTTCGCTAGCAGCCCGATGGAGCAGGGAATGGCGGTAGACCACAGCCCGCAAATCATCCGCGTAGCCGCCGCCAATGACGCAGGCCGTCGGGTAGCCCTGGGAAAGGCAGGTATTGAGAACTTGCATTTCGCGCCGAAAAAGTCCGGTATCGGTAAGGGCGAGTTTACCAAGGCGATCGCCCACATGCGGATCAACGCCGGCGTCATAGAGAACCAGATCTGGCTTCACCTGCGATAGTAAATCCGGTAAATACTGATCGAGGGTTTGCAGGTAGGCATCATCCTCCATCCCTTCGGGTAACGGCACATCCAAATCACTCTGCTGTTTCGTGCCAGGAAAATTCACTTCACAGTGCATGGAAAAGGTAAACACCCGGCAATCATCCTGGAAAATGTGAGCGGTGCCGTCTCCCTGATGCACATCCAGATCCACGATCAGGACTTTTTGGACCCGCCCCAGTTTGAGCAGAAGGCAGGCAGCGATCGCGAGATCATTAAAAATACAAAATCCAGATCCATAACCAGGAAAGGCATGGTGGGTTCCCCCAGCGGTATTGCACGCCAATCCATGCTGTAATGCCAGCGTTGCCGTGAGAATCGTTCCGCCCACTGCCACACAGGTCCGGTTGACCAGGGCAGGGCTCCAGGGCAACCCGATGCGTCGTTGTGCTTTTGGGTCAAGGGTCCCTTCGTAATAGGCCTGGATGTACTCGGGTGTATGGACGAGTTCAATCCACTCCGAGGGCGGCTGTTCTGGAGTATGGAACTGAGATTCACTCGCCACACCTTCCGCAACCAGGGTTTCATACAGCATTTGGAATTTGGGCATGGGAAACCGATGCCCATCGGGAAGCGGGGCGACATAGTTGGGGTGGTAGGCGATCGGTAAATCCATCTCTAGAGGACAAACTCCCACCGATCAAAGGTTGCTGCCTGTCCACAACGGATGTTCCGCTCATCCAGAACATCCCAGATCACCACATTCTGAATCCAAAACCGCCGTCCGCTAGCAGAAATCCGGATGCCCCGGTAGTCGTCCACATATCCTTTAGACCTCGCCTGTTCCAGGAGGCGGGCGCGTTCCTGCTGCTCCACAGGTTCAGCCGTTTGGCGGGAAGGAGTCTGGGTGAACTGTTCCCAGCCCATTTCCCACAGTTCCAGTGCCCTCTGATTGCCATAGTTCAAAATCGGATCTGCTTCAGTTCCGTGGGAAACTACCACAAAAGGGGCTTCAAAAAG
>JBAUTA010000139.1:0-3713 GCA_049581985.1 Kovacikia sp. | reverse complement strand
CTTGTCTGCGCTGAATGGCTGGCAGATCACAATTGGAGAACTCTTTAGCTGGCTCAGTTTCCAGTAATTCAAATCTTTTTAGCGATCCTTACGCTTGATGGCTGAAAAATTGTGACTCATTTGGGCTAAGCATCACTACTCTATATAAAGCTTTGACATTGGTCATCACCCCACTGTGAGGGCTAACCGATGCCAACCTTAGACATTTTCCTGCCGCAAGGAACAAATCCCAATACTTCTCGGTTAAGCCGCAGCGAATGGAATTCGCGGCTACACAAGCAAAGTCTGCCTTCGCAGACTACGGATAGTTCAACCTGCGGAGGCAGGTTTCGTTGCGATAGCTGCGGTTTCAACCGCCACTAACCGAGAAGTATTGGAACAAATCCCTGCCTTCTGCCACCGCTGGCACATCACAGAACTCGCGCTATTTGGTTTCGTCCTGTGCGACAACTTTCAGCCCAAGAGTGACCCAAGAGCGACATGCATAGTCTCCTCACCTTTGCCCCCGATGGCAAACGCAGCTTACGGGCGATCGCCCAAATGTGAGCAGAGCTAAAAACCATCTTTGGGCGAGATGGGGATCTTGTTAGTAACCATCAAGAAACAACGAGCATGGAGGGATTCGAACCCCCGACCCTCAGGACCGGAACCTGATGCTCTATCCACTGAGCTACATGCCCTCGCACGCGCAGTATAACATTTCTCAATCATGAGTTGACGAAAAGATTCTATAAATAGGTTGCCGGATCAACAGGTTCCCCACTTTGCCGCACTTCAAAGTGCAGATGGGGACCTGTGGAAAACCCTGTCGAGCCAACGGCAGCGATCGCCTGTCCCCGCTGAACCGTTTGCCCCTCGACCACATACATCTCGCTGGTATGACCGTAGAGAGTGGTAATGCCGCCACCGTGATCAATAATTACGGCATTACCATAGCCTCCATACCACCCAGCAAAGATCACAATTCCCCCATCTGCGGCATGAATCACGGTGCCATAGTCTGCTCCAATATCCAGCCCAGCGTGAAACCGCTGATACCCCAAAATGGGATGGGTCCGCCAGCCAAATCCACTGGTTACCTCACCCAGGCAGGGATACAGCATCTGTCCCGTTCCCCGGTAGGCAGTAGAGCCTAAGCCAACGCGCCGTTTGATCAGGGCTGAAATATTTTGAGAGTCCTGGAGGAGTTGTTCTTCGGCTACTTCCAGGGCTTTGTGGTCTGTTTTGAGCCGCTCAATCTTATCCTGCTGGGAGCCTGCTTCTGTCTCAAAGTCTGCTTTCTGGGCCAGGAGTTGCTCCTTAAACAGAACAATTTTATTTTTCTGTTGTTCTACCTGTTTGCGTTGTTGATCGATCAGGTTGGCTGATTGTTTTAATCCCACCAGCATTTCCTGGTCAGATGCGTAAATCAATCGAAGCTGACGGCGACGATCAAAAAACTGATTCAAATTCTGGCTTTGCAGCAGCACTGCCCACCCCCGCTCCATCTGTTGCCGCTGCAAAAACCGCAGCCGGGCAACCGTGGAAAACTGTTTCTGACGATAGGCATCTTCTGCCTTCATTAAACCAGCTTCCAATTTTTGCAGCCGCTGAGTGGCTGCTTTCAGGTTGGCTTCAGTCTGCTTCACCTGACTGGTAGTGGCTTTGATCGTTCGCTTTAAGCCGCTAAGGTTGCCTTCGGCAGCTTTTTGTATATTCTGTAAGCGATCGCGCTCCTGGGAAACCTGCAACCGTTGCTGCTCAATTTGCTGCTGCTGCTTCTGTAATTCCTGAATAGAATCTGCCTGGGCTAACTTGATTGCGCCAGTAGATAGGCGAGCTTCAACTACGGGATGCCTTATCCCGACCAAAAGCACCACCAACCCGACACAGAGCAAAGCAACCTGCGCTGCCCGCCCCATCCTGGAAGCTTGCTTTCCTATCCGTTTGGGAAATTCAAACAGCATTCCCTCATCCCTACAGCACACATAACCCAGCCACCATTATGACCATGCTGACAATTTTGGGACGGAAATCTCCTTAAAAAGCTGGGAGGCGATTGCAGCGCAGCCCCCTAAACCGATGGCATCTCCCCAGAAGTCGCTGGAACGATGAAACCGGGATTCCAGGAGCGGCCCCCCGATGCCTTATCTCAGCGCCTGTCCGGTCGTGCTATCAAACAGATGGATTTTGTCCGGGGCAATTGACAACCAGAGTGGCTCATCTATGTGTACGGGCCGATCGGGTTCAATTCGGGCTTGCAGAAGGGGAGTAGTGTCCGCACCCATTAACCTCACCGCAATAAACGTTTCACTGCCCAAAGCTTCGACCAGATCCACCTGGACGGGTAAATTTTTGGGGGCAGGGGCACTCACGCTCAAATGTTCCGGGCGAATCCCCAAGGTCAGCGATCGCCCATCATAGGGTTGCAGGGTCGCGGCCCAGGCTTCCGGCAAGGTCAGGCGAAATTGGGGATGGGTGATGAGCAGCGGAGCCTTAAACTGCACGGGCAGAAAATTCATCGGTGGCGACCCAATAAACTCAGCCACAAAACGATTGACTGGATGGTTATACAGCTCCAGCGGAGAAGCAATTTGCTGAATCTGCCCCCCATTCATGACGGCGATCCGATCGCCCATGGTCATCGCTTCTGTTTGATCGTGGGTGACATAAATGGTGGTAGTGCCTAACTGTCGCTGCAATTTCACAATCTGCGATCGGGTTTCTGCCCGCAACTTAGCATCCAGATTAGACAGCGGCTCATCCATCAGAAACACCTGCGGGTGCCGCGCCATGGCCCGCCCCAGCGCCACCCGTTGCTTCTGTCCTCCCGAAAGTTGCTTGGGCAACCGATGCAATAGGGTTTCGATTTGCAAAATCTCTGCCACTTCCCGCACCTGCTGATGGATCGCCTTCTCCCGTGCAGATCGATAATGCAGTCCTTTTGGCAGCCTGCGAGTCATCGAGACGAGCAGGTTTTCAGCCCAGAGAGGGAAGTTCGAGCGTCCTGCGTCTGCCGTCTCCGCCTGCGTCTGCCCGCTGGCGTCTGCCCCCTGACTTGACTGCATGGTTCTACGCAGTCCAAACGCCAGATTTTCGTACACTGTCATGTGCGGATACAGGGCATAGTTCTGGAACACCATCGCGATGTCCCGCTCCTTCGGGGGCAGGTCGTTGATCAGGCGATCGCCCACCCAAATATTACCGCCAGTGAGTTCCTCCAATCCCGCAATTAGTCTCAGCAGGGTACTCTTGCCACAGCCAGACGGCCCAACCAGCACCATGAATTCACCGTCTTGAATAGACAGATTGATGGCGCGTAAAACCGCCGTCGGGTGGGAGCGGGCAGAAGCGGTTGCTTTGCCGGATAAAGCCCGCTCAGAGCCGTCAATTATCAGGGAATCCTGAGTGCGGCTCCCGCCTCCCCGCTCTCCGCTCCCCTTCTGAAAGCTCTTATAAATATTTTCCAGAACAACTTGTGCCACAATCCTGCCCGCTGCTATACCCGACAATTTAAGGCCGTAGCCAGAGTGGTTAGAACGGGGTGCAGAGGTGAAACCCCTGGCTGGGGGCGTTATCCCCACTCCCCTCTTAATCCTCTGTCCTAATCAAGCTGACGACAGCTATATGCATTCACGATTATGCATGCCATGCATTCATTGATTCTAGGGTAATTCTGAAATGCGATCGCCGAGATTCCCTGGGACCCATCATCTGGCCCATCATCGGTGCCC
>JBAUTA010000138.1:0-2394 GCA_049581985.1 Kovacikia sp. | reverse complement strand
GAAGGCTCAATTTGACCTTGCCGTTCGATATTTCACATCAATTTTTACACAAAACTCGCAACCAGTTGTATTAGATCTTCGCGATCCTTATTTTCTAAAGAATCCAAGTACCGCAAGTATATTAAATCCTCCGTCAAACCACGGAGAAATGGTTGATAGAGGATCCCGTCTGAATCGGGGGCCGTTTGAGCTCGGATATTAAAGTCCAGAGACTTGGCGGTTGCAGCTCGGAAGAGAAGATCGAAAGCATCTTTGTGCAATGTGCCAGATAGCAAGCTGTCGACGAGCACTTCGCGAAGCTTAACGAATGTCTTTCCAAGATCCGTGCGTTGCGACATGCTTTCTTGTGCTCCTATTGTTTGACATGAATGCCTAGGCCGTCCGCTTGATGGAATGGTCTTCCGGCGACGAAGTGGATTGTTCCTGACTTGGTAGGCCCAAAAGTAGCGAAGGTGCATCCAAGTGCCATGTTATCGCTGAAAGTGTCGCTGGATAGAGCTTTCAAAAAAATTTTCAAAAGTCGTCAATTATTGGTTTTTTTGAG
Organism: Kovacikia sp.; assembly: GCA_049581985.1. Taxonomy (GTDB): domain Bacteria; phylum Cyanobacteriota; class Cyanobacteriia; order Leptolyngbyales; family Leptolyngbyaceae; genus Kovacikia. The sequence continues at coordinate 1,850 of JBAUTA010000138.1, read as the reverse complement.
GCAACTTATCGAGCCGCTGCGCCTCGAAATGCTTGCTGTATAGTTGTTTCTAACAATGCTCCATACATCATTTGGGGACAAGTCTCAGTTATTGCAAATATTTTTTGTGAAACGCATACCCTGTATAGATTCTAGCTGTCGCGTGGCACTTGGATGCACCTTGTCGGGTAAGGGGGAACACGTCACCGTGTCCCCCTCCCCTCAGAACCGCTCGTGACAGTTGTCCCATCAAGCGGCTCAAGCCATCTGTCACTCAAAATTCCTCCCACCCGATGTACTTGTTGATGGCAAGCTTGGTGCAAGTGGAGCAAATTTTCCTCCTGGTCCGTACCGCCATCTTTGACTCGTACTTGGTGGTGGGTATCCAATGCTTCTCCATTAAACAAAGGGTCGTAGCAGACCGGGCATCGCCAGTTTTGGCTCTCAGCTATTTTGTAGTACTTTGAGCCTTTGTCCCAGTAGGTTTTGCCATACCGAGTTTGGCGATACTGCCAGTAATCATTGAGGCTTGGGTTATCCGGGGATGCCGTTCCTTTGACCTTGACGTGGCGTTGAATGGGAATATCCGCTAAACGGAATATCGTTAGCGGTTTTCGTTTGCCTGCGCGGTCGAGGGCAGTCGTGGCAAATGTCCAGTTCCGTCCTTTGAAGGTTCTGTAGTATTTCCTGATAATCCAATGGCTGCCTTTATTCGGGTGTCGCCTGCGGCACCATCTCCAGATTGCTCTCCAGATTTGGCAATCCACATAGCTAAACACCGCTTTACTGACCCCATGTTTGTAGTAGTTGCCCCAGCCTCGCAAGATAGGGTTGAGATAGTGAATCATGGCTGCTGGAGTCACCGAGGGGTTCTCTCTCAGCCAGTTCCGAATCCGCTTGAGGAGAGCTTTTACCTTCTCCTTTTGCGGTCGGCAGAGACACTTGTGCTTGAGGTGCCGAATGGTGAAACCCAGAAAGTTACAGCCCTGTCGGACGGTTACAATCTGAGTCTTTTCCCAGTTCAGTTCTAACCCTCGCACCTTGAGCCATTCTTGAAGGATAGGGATGATTGCTTCGATGTCTGCTTTGGTTTTCGCCGTAACCAAGAAATCGTCTGCATAGCGGCAGTAGCCGTAGGTTGGGGACTTTTTCTTGTATGGCTTTTGCTGTTTTGCCTTGATAGATGGTTGGTGTACTCTAGCCGTTATGTAGGACGACAAAAGTTGTTCCATTCCATTCAGGGCAACATTTAACAGCAAAGGTGAAATTGTTCCTCCTTGAGGAACGCCTTCGGTGGTTGCATGGAACATCTCGGCTTCTACATACCCTGCTTTAAGCCATTGATTAATCAGTTCTCGACCGGGAACTTGTCCAATGGTGTCGAGAATAAATTGGTGACTCAAATTGTCGAATGCCCCTTTGAGATCTGCATCTAAAATCCAGGTATCGCATCCGTTTCGCAGCCGCAAGTAGCATTGTTCGATGGCATCTTGACAACTGCGACCCGGACGAAACCCGTAGCTGTGGCTCTCGAACCGTGCTTCCCAGCTTGGTTCTAGGGCGTTTTTGACAATGGTCTGAGCGACGCGGTTTTCAAGTGCAGGAATTCCGAGTGGCCTGAGTTTTCCATTGGCTTTAGGAATATAAACCCGCTTAGTCGGGTGAACCTGCCACAGGGTGTTGTCCTGCATTCGTTTCACCAGTTGCACCCGTTGCTCCGGAGTAAGGGCGGTCTGACCGTCAATGCCAGCCGTACGCTTCCCCTGATTTTCTTGGGTGATGCGTCGCACGGATACCAGTAGGTTGGAGTAGCTGCGTAACATCAGCTTCATCAGGCTTCGTACCCGATTCCGCTGACCATTCTGAGTGGC
>JBAUTA010000137.1:0-2319 GCA_049581985.1 Kovacikia sp. | reverse complement strand
GCAAAGAAGAATTTGTAACCTTAATGCAGCGGCTTTACGCTGAGCCAGTTAAGCCAGAATTAATTGAACGCCGCATCCAGGAAATTAAGCGCCAGGGAGGAATTGCAGCGGTCAGTGCGACTCCGATCGGAGCTGTGAAGTATGGCACTGCGGTGGCAAAAGCGGGAGCTGATCTATTTTTTGTTCAGGCAACGGTGGTTTCTACAGCCCACCTATCCCCCGAATCCGTCACACCTCTAGATCTGGCGCATTTCTGTCAGGATATGCCCATACCTGTAATCCTGGGGAACTGCGTCACCTATGAGGTTTCCCTTAATTTAATGAAAGCGGGGGCTGCCGCCATTCTGGTAGGGATTGGGCCGGGAGCTGCCTGCACTTCACGGGGAGTATTGGGTGTGGGCGTGCCCCAGGCAACGGCGATCGCCGACTGTGCCGCTGCCCGTGATGACTATTTCCGTGAAACTGGCAACTACGTTTCTGTGATTGCAGACGGTGGCCTAATTACGGGCGGCGACATCTGCAAATGCATTGTCTGTGGTGCCGATGGCGTCATGATTGGTTCACCCTTTGCCCGCGCTGCTGAAGCGCCTGGACGGGGTTACCACTGGGGCATGGCAACGCCCAGTCCCGTTTTGCCCCGGGGTACCCGCATTCGTGTCGGAACAACCGGTACGCTGGAGCAAATTCTGCGCGGACCGGCCCAACTTGATGACGGCACTCATAACCTGTTGGGCGCACTGCAAACCAGTATGGGCACTCTAGGGGCAAAAAATATCAAAGAGATGCAACAGGTCGAGGTGGTGATTGCTCCTTCCCTTTTAACGGAAGGAAAGGTTTACCAGAAGGCACAGCAATTAGGCATGGGCAAGTAGAAACTGCTGTAAACCGCCTAAAATAAGAGATCTGCCCTTCGCCAAAACCTGTCTCGCTACCCATGACTGCAACTCGCCGCTATCACATTACAACCTTTGGTTGCCAGATGAACAAAGCCGACTCTGAGCGCATGGCTGGCGTTTTAGAAAAGATGGGCTTTGAATGGGCAGAGCAACCGGATGACGCAGACCTGATCCTCTACAACACCTGCACAATTCGGGACAATGCCGAACAAAAGGTGTATTCCTACCTGGGCAGACAGGCAAAGCGCAAACAAGAGCAGCCTGACTTGACGCTGGTTGTAGCAGGTTGTGTGGCACAGCAGGAAGGTGAACAACTGCTGCGTCGGGTCCCGGAATTGGATCTGGTTATGGGTCCGCAGCATGCCAACCGCCTGGAAGATTTGCTAGAGGAGGTTTTTAGCGGCAACCAGGTGGTTGCCACGGACCCTGTCCAGATCATGGAGGATATCACCAAACCCCGGCGAGACAGCACCATCACTGCCTGGGTGAATATCATCTACGGCTGCAACGAGCGTTGCACCTACTGCGTCGTTCCGAATGTGCGAGGAACGGAGCAGTCTCGCACACCAGAGGCAATCCGGGCAGAAATAGAACAACTGGCCCAGCAGGGTTACAAGGAAGTGACCTTGCTGGGGCAAAATATTGATGCCTATGGGCGAGATCTACCGGGTGTTGCAGCCAATGGCCGGCACAAGCACACACTGACGGATCTGCTCTACTTCGTTCATGATGTCCCTGGCATTGAGCGAATTCGGTTTGCCACCAGTCATCCCCGCTATTTTACCGATCGCCTGATTCGCGCCTGTGCCGAATTGCCCAAGGTCTGTGAACATTTTCACATTCCCTTTCAGTCCGGCGATAATGACATTCTTAAAGCAATGGCGCGGGGCTATACCCATGAGAAATACCGCCGCATTATCGACACGATTCGCCGCTATTCGCCCGATGCCGCCATTAGTGCGGATGCGATCGTGGGGTTCCCTGGGGAAACGGAGGCGCAGTTTGAAAATACCCTCAAGCTGGTAGAAGACATTGGCTTTGACCTGTTGAACACCGCCGCCTACTCCCCCCGCCCCGGCACACCCGCAGCTCTTTGGCAAACTCAACTCAGCGAAGCAGTAAAAAGCGATCGGCTGCAACGCCTCAACCACCTGGTTTCTCGCAAAGCGGCAGAGCGTTCCCAGCGGTATCGCGATCGGGTAGAAGAAATTCTGGTTGAGGACCAGAATCCCAAGGATCTGACCCAGGTCGTAGGGCGCACCCGCAGCAACCGCCTCACCTTTTTTCCCGGTAAGATTAGTGAGTTAAAGGACAGGCTGGTTAAGGTCAAAATTACTGCAATCCGAGCATTTAGCCTGACAGGAGAAATCTGGCCTGACTAAATTTGCAACAGGGGGATTTGGGAGCTTCGCCCCTTTCAAAC
>JBAUTA010000136.1:0-2558 GCA_049581985.1 Kovacikia sp. | reverse complement strand
AAGGAATTGCCACTGCTGGAAAACCTTTACCAGCGAGGTTTACAGAATGGAATTGAGGTAGCTCGCCTGACCGCTGAAGAAGTAGTCGAGGTTGAACCCCACGTAAGCTGTTTGGCAGGGGTACGGGTGTTTTCTACAGGCATTGCAGACTATAAACAGGTTTGTCAGAAATACGCTGAATTAGTGCATGCTCAGGGTGGAGATCTGCGGCTTAATACCCGGCTTGACAGAATTGTTGAGACTCCTACGGGACAGATCCTGGAAACCAATAAAGGTTCGTTTGAAACCCGGTTTCTGATTAACTGTGCAGGCTTACAGAGCGATCGCATCGCCAAACTGGGAGGGGTAGACCCCCAGGCAAAGATTGTTCCGTTTCGGGGAGAATACTACGAGCTAACTCCCGAAAAGCGCTATCTGGTCAAAGGTCTGATCTATCCGGTCCCCAATCCAGATTTTCCTTTTTTGGGGGTTCACTTCACCCGCATGATTGATGGTAGTGTTCACGCGGGTCCCAATGCGGTTCTTGGCTTGAAACGGGAAGGGTATAAAAAAACCGATTTTGATTTACGGGACTTTACCGAGGTGATGACCTATCCAGGTTTCTGGAAGCTGGCCGCCAAACATGCGGATGAAGGCATTCAGGAGATTATTCGCTCCTTTAGCAAAGCGGCTTTTGTTCGCAGCCTGCAACGGCTGATTCCAGAGGTGCAGCCGGAAGATGTGATTCCAACCCACGCGGGCGTCAGGGCGCAAGCGCTGATGAATGATGGCAAGCTAGTGGATGATTTTCTGATTATTAAAGGAGCCAATTCTATCCATGTTTGCAATGCCCCCTCTCCGGCGGCAACTTCTTCCCTGGAAATTGGTAAGGCCGTGGTTGAGCAAATTCCCGAACAATCACGGATCCAGATCCCAGTCAATATGTAGGGGTCATCAACCAACAACTTCACGGTTTGACCGGATAGTCGGATGCTTTTGGCGTCAGCGTAACGCCCACCTCTGAGTTGTTTTAACAAGTCCTTAAATAGTCAGGTGCTATTAGCGTCATGCAACCCCAGGAGGTTATACCAATTTACAGCAGTTGCCGCTCGAATAAGCCACATGATCTGTCGGATTAAGCCACTGCTCAGCATTACACTTGTGGCTTACCAACCTGAGAACCGCTGTAAATAGCGATCAGGGCAGATTGGGGATAGGGTGCAGAGGTGGAACCCCTGGGTGGGGGCGAAGCCCCCCCACCCCCATCTGCAACCTTATATTTTTTAAATTGGTATTACTTTTAACAAGATCTTAGTTGGGGTAGAAAACAGTGGGAGTTGGGAAGGAAGCTTAGCTATTTAGAGGGTGGGAGAGAAGCCCAATTTCGATGCTAAAGGTTAATTCGGGGATCAATGGGATTGGGAAACAGCAGAGATTTACTGGAGTGATGGCATGATTTTTACAGAAACCAGGATTAAGGGCGCATTTATTATCGATCTGGAACCCCGCGGAGATCACCGGGGTTCGTTCTCAAGGGCTTTTTGTAGCAAGGAATTTGAGGCGCAGGGTTTGGCAAGTACGTTTGTTCAAACTAACTTTACTGTTACGTACAAAATGGGAACACTGCGAGGACTCCACTATCAAGTTTCGCCTGCCTGCGAAGCCAAATTGGTTCGCTGTGTCAAAGGAGCAATTTATGATTTCATCGTTGATTTGCGGCCTGACTCCCCAACCTATCTCCAATCCTTTGGGGTAGAGTTAACGGCTGAAAATCGCCGATCGTTCTACTTTCCCGAAATGTGTGCCCATGGTTACCAGGCGCTTACCGATGATGCGGAGGCGATTTACCAGGCAAGTGCTTTCTACACACCCGAGTGTGAGCGGGGGGTTCGCTACAACGACCCGGCATTCAAGATTGAGTTACCGACACCTGTGACTGAGCTTTCAGAAAAAGATGGGTCCTGGTCTTTGTATGAAGTCATTTCTGTAGGAGTTTCCGCATGATTATTGTAGATACTGCATTGCAAGCCAGAGCTGAAGCGGGTAATCCGGTCAGGGTGGGGGTATTTGGCGCTGGCTTTATGAGTCGGGGGTTGGCGAACCAAATCCTTAATTACCTACCGGGAATGAAGTTGGTTGCCATTTGTAATCGGACGATCGCCGCTGCCAGGGAAGCTTACACCCACGTTGGAGCCGAGAACGTGCGGGTGGTTAAGACCGTCGGCGAATTGGAGGATGCGATTGCCCAAAATCAATACGCAGTGACCGACGATCCGCTAATTCTCTGCCAGTCCGAAAGCATTGATGTGCTGGTAGAAGCAACTGGACACGTAGAATACGGCGCTCAGGTCACCATGGCCGCGATCGAACACGGGAAGCACATGGTGTTGATGAATGCAGAACTGGATGGTACGGTTGGCCCAATTTTGAAGGTTTACGCCGATCGGGCAGGGGTGATTCTGACAGGATGCGATGGCGATCAGCCCGGTGTGCAGCTTAATCTCTACCGGTTTGTCAAAACGTTGGGATTGAATCCCCTCCTCTGCGGTAATATCAAGGGCTTGCAGGACCGCTACCGC